>WQTL01000397.1 GCA_009786275.1 Bacillota bacterium
GCGCCTGCCACCTGTGCCCCGGCCTGCGCCAACGCGAGGCACATCCCTTGCCCCAGGCCCGTATTTGCCCCGGTGACGAGGGCGACCTTGCCGGTGAGGTTGAATTGGTCTAAAATCATCATAAAATCCTTTCAAAAAAATTGTCAACTGTCAACCGTCAACTCAATGACGTCGTACGCCGCCTGGCGCGCCTTGCGCATGACGGCCAGCTCCTCGTACATGCGCGTGCGCTTTTCGCCCGTGAGGTCGTAGAAGAATTTCGGGACCATCCCCAGCAGGCCGCTCAGGGCGGGGATGCCGAAGCTCATGGCGAACAGGGCGTACTTCGCCCGGCGGGACTGCCGGCCGAAGCCCGCGCTGAGGGAATAGCCCGTGGCGTGCATGATCAGGGTGGTCAGGGAATTGAGGATGTTACGCGTGATCTTGCCCACCATGCCCTTCGTGGCGAGGACCGTGCCCTCGGAGCGGAAGCCGCTGTGCCATTCGGCGTATTCCAGGGCGTCCAGCACGATCTCCCGCGGGATGATTTTCACGATGGACAGCGTGCCCATGTAGGCGAAGTTGCGCAGCATCAGCAGGGCCACCATGGGGACGGCCTTGTCGTAGATGCCGCCCAGGGAGCCTATGACGAAAATCAGCGCGGAAAGGGCGTCCTTCAGGTGCGCGCCGAAGATCCACAGGAACTTGATATGGAAGCGGTGGCGCGCCTTTTCGATGTAGGTGTAGCTGAGGAAGGACAGCGGCGCGCCGGGGATGCGCACCACGTTGCGCAGGGAGGCGGAGCCCAGCACGTCGATGTAGTAGTTGTGCTCCCAGGTCTCGGCGGAAAAGCCGCCGAAGAAATCGGTGAGCAGGAGGATCAGCAGCGGCTTGTTGCGGAAGATGGCGGCCAGGCCCTCGCGGTAATTGTGCTTCTCCGAGGCCTGGGTGATGCGCTCCCTGGTGAATATGCAGAAGAACAGCGCCAGTGCCCCGGCGGTCACCATGGTGAACACCCCCATGCCGATGTACGCGGAATCCATGGAGAAGTTCACCACCTTGTGGTTGACAAGGTCGATCAGCGCGCCCATGACGATCTCCGGCAGGCTCTCCCAGATGGCGGAGACCACTTCCGCCAGGGTGTACAGCCGCACCCTGTCGTCCGGGTTTGGCGACATGGTGGACACCAGGCCCGTCTCCGCGATGCCCCGCACGGTGCCGAAGGCCTCCAGGGTCATGTTCAGCGCCAGCCAGGCCACTGCCTTGCCCGCGTTGTCCGGGTTTTTGTCGAAAAACAGCGGGACCATCCAGTAAAGGCTGGTGAACACGGTGCCCAGGGTGGCGTTGAGCAGCAGGTAGGGCCTGAACTTGCCCCAGCGCGTCTTGGTCTTGTCCACAAGCGCGCCCAGCAGCCCGTCGTTGACGATGTCCCAGATGCCGTTGACCAGGCTGATGGCGGCGTTCCAGTCCAGGTTGATTTTGAGCACGTCGGTGACGAAGCGCGTCTTGTATTCGTCGATGTTGAAGCTCTTCGAGGAATCGAACAGCACGTAGGCCATGGACTCCCTGCCGCCGACGTAGCGGCGCTTGTAGGATGCCTCAACGGGCATGGCGAATCCCTCCCAGACTTATCTTCACGCTTTCCAGCGGCGTTTTGGTCTTTTGCTCGATCATGCCGTATCGCGCGCCGGCGGCCTCGGCGGCCCGCAGCACTTCGGCGAAATCGATGCTCCCCCGGCCGATTTCGCAGTCCTTTTTCCCGGTGCAGCCGCGCAGGTGCAGCAGGGGCACGCGGCCACTGAGCGCCCCCAACAGGCCGGGGATGTCCCCGCCTGCCCGCCGCGTCCAATAGGTATCCAGGGCGAAACCGACCTGCGAGTGCGCCGCCAGGAACAGCAGGGCGGTCTGCCCGCCCACGCGCCGGAACTCGAAGTGGTGGTTGTGGTGCGCCAGGGCAACGCCCGCCGGGGCGAGCCGCTCTTGCAGGCGGTCGAGCATTTCGCAATAGCGCAGCAGCCCGGCCCTGCCGCGCGCGAGCAGCTTCAGGTCGATCACGCTGTTGGTGAGGACGGACGCCCCCAGCGCCTGCATGTACGCGACGGTCAGGGGCACGTCCTTCGACGACGTGGGGTATTTGATCTGGCAGGAGCGCACCCGCAGGCCCTGCCGGTCGGCCGCCGCGCGGACTTTTTTCGCGCTCTCGAGCGTGAAGGGCATGGGGAGGTAATCCACCGCCAGCTCGAGGTTTTCAACGCCAAGCGCCGCGATTTGCGCGAAGGCGCCGTCGAGGGTATCCGGCGTGAGCAGTTTGCGTATGGTGAAGGTCTGGAGGCCGATTTCCATCACGCGGCCTCCTCACAGCGCAAATATTCCAGGGCCGCGAAAAACGCCGCCGCCAGGCCGTAGTGCCGGTCATTGCCCCGGGGCGTGTGCTTGTAGGTGAAATACGGGATGCCCGGCAGGGCCGAGGTGGGGCCGCTGATGTAGGGCATGCTCAGCAGGCCGTCTTTCGTTTGCAGGTCGCCCGCCACGGCGGAGAAGGCCCTCTTCGCGGCATCGTAGTACTTCTCGCCCAGCAAGCCGGTGCGATACCCGTAGAACCAGCCCGCGGCGATGAGCATGGTGGCGGAGCTCTCCTTGTAGGTCTTGCCCGGGCGGTTGAACACGGTCTCGAAGTAGCCGTCGGCGCGCTGGTAGGGCAGCAGGGCGGCGGCCAGGCGCGTGAAGAAGGCCTTCACCTCCGGTTGCTTTTCTTCGGGCAGGTATTCCATCAGCAGGGGGACGGCGGCCATCACCCAGCCGTTGCCCCGGCCCCAGAAGATGGGCTCCCGGGGGTAGTGGGTCTTGGCCTTCGCCCAGTAGCTGTGGTAGAACAGGCCTGTCTCCCCGTCCTGGAGGTAGCGCGCGAAGTTGGCGGGCTGCCGGGCAGCGAAGTCCCGCAGGGCCTCGTCGCCGGTGATGTGGGCGAGCCAGTTGGTGAACACGCCGTACATCATGATGCTGTCCACCCACACGCTCTTGGGGTAGAAGCGGCCCTCGATGGCCGAACCCAAGTGGTTGGGCATGTCCGCCAGCACGCGCGGCGCGGTGCCGTAGTAATGCTTCGCGGCCTCGGCCACATCCCGGTAGCGCTGCTCGCCGGTCTTCTGTGCGAGATACAGCGCGCCCAATGCCGGGGCGGAGGTATCGGAGCTGCAAAGCCTGTAGCCCTTTTGGATGTGGTGGCCGTAGAAGCGCCGCAGGTAGTCCGTGTAGGTTTCGGTGCCCCGCTCGCCGTCGATGCGGGCCAGGGCGTAGAGGTACAGCGCCTGGCCCCAGCTCCAATGCAGCTTTTCCGGGGCAAAGCGCCGGACGGAGGCGTCGGCCAAGGCGAATACTTTCTCGATATCGGCATTCATACGATTTCCCTCTCCCCTTTGACATAGTTCATCCGCAGGCTGCGGCCGCCGTGGGCGATCAGGTATTCCTCCGCGTCGCGCTCGGCGGTGCAATAGGGGTTGTCGAAGCGCCTGTGTTCCAGGGGGAGCTCCTCGCCGTCCAGGCGCAGCGCGCCGTCATATTCGGTCTCGTAGCGCAGGCCCTCGCTCTCGTAGACGAGCGAAGCGCCGTCGTAGCCCACCCGGTTGGACTTGATACGCGCCATGAATTCATCGAACGATTCCCGGGAGGCGTCGGAAAGCTCGTAGATCCAGTATTGCGCGCGGCCCTGCTGGATGAGGTCGAAGCGCGCGCCGGGATGGTTCTCCAGGCCGTTCTTGAAGGCCTTCGCGGAGGCTTCCGACCAGGGCTTGTATTCCAGCGCCGTGGCCCCGATGAGCCCCAAGAAAGCCTCCCCCGCCCTGGCGAAGGCGAAGCGCCCGCACAGCCGCACCTCGTCGAAGTAAGCCTCGGGCAGGTAGGTGTGGGTGAACCGCGGCACGGCGTAGAGCTCCAAAAAGCCCGGGCGCTTCGGCAGGCGGTAGAGCAGCAGCAGGACGTCCTCATGCTGCACGCTGTGGGGCGCGCGGCCATAGCCCGCCCAGTAGCCCGGGTAGCCCTTCACGGTGTTGTCCGCCTCGTGCCTTGCGGGGTGGGCCGTGAAAGCGACGGCCTTGCCGCCGAAATTCGCGGCGTTGAGCATCTGCTGCGCGCCGAACCCGCCGGGGTGGTAGCGCTGCAGGGAGGCCAGGGCGTAGTGCGGCGTCTGCCGGCAGTAGAGGTTCGCCCGCTGGATGGCGATGCCGTTGGGCATGGGCTTCAGGTACTTGGAAACCCCGCGCAGCACGCCGGGGCGCTTGAACCCCCGCAGGTTCGTCACCTTGAAGTAGTTGACGAACTTGTTGGAGAACATGTTGTTCTCGCGCAGGTATGTCGCCGTGTTGTGGATGACCTCGGGGTTGGTGAAGGCCTCCATGCTCAGCTGGCGCATGATCTGGGCGTCGCCGCGGCCCACGAAGCCCCGGGAGGGGAACTCCGCGGTGTCCAGGCTGTAGGAGGCGCGCAGCACCCGCCGCGAGGTATCGTTGCCGATTTTGCGCAGCACCTCCGGGAGCTCGTAGTAAGGTTGGCCCCGGCTGTCCCGGGCGCGCAGCATGGCGTAGAAATTGACCCACTGGCTGTCCGTGCTCTCCGGGGCGGCGGGGTCGCCGTCCCAGAGGTAGGCTTCGGTCTTGTGCAGGCGGTCGCCGGTGACGCCCGCCATGTTGTCCACGTAGGCGCGGCCCGTGGGGGCGAGCAGGCTGCGCCTGTGGGCGTAGCAGGCCACGTCGAAGAAAATCAGGTCGAGGCACATCTTCATGCGGCGCACCGGCAGGGCGTCCTCCGGCGCGGCGAACTGGATGAAATTCGACGCCGGGCCGATGTCGAAGCGCAGGTAATTGGCCGAGTTGAACTCCGAATAGCCGAAGGCAAAGCGCTGCTCCATCCAGTGGCCGATGCGCGCCCGGCCCCGGGCCATGTGCGCCCGGCCGGTGGCGCCGTCGTTGGCGAAGATTTTGTCGGGCCAGGCCTGCCCGGCCAGGTATTCCGCCACGGCGAAGAGGAGCTGGTGGTTCTCCGACCAGTAACACATGGAGTCCTCGCCCGGCTCGGTCATCCAGTATTTCGCGCGCAGAAAGGTATCCTCGAGCATCTGCGCACCTGTTGGGGATAGTTTGCGCAGGGCCTTCCCGTGCGTGTATTGCAGGCGCAGCAGGGTCTGCATACGGAAGTCCATGCAGTCGTAACGCCCGTCGATGATCGTCTTCGCCGGCAGAAGGGCTTTGACGATGTACGCGTCGTCGATCACGACCCCGCCGCGCCGCCGGGCCTCGGGATATTCGAGATAGTACAGGAGATTGTGAATGAGGTCGGGGTCCAGGTCTTTTTCCGGCAGGTCGGGGATCGCCTTGATGGACAGGTTCTTCGCCAGGTCAACCGCGCAGGCCGCGCAGGCGCACAGCGCGGCGCCTGCGACCGCCCAGCCCGCCGCCTTTTTCGAATTCATAGTTTTCACCCCCGCTTTCGCTTAAATTGTACCAGAAATTCGCGCGCGCGTCAAGGATGTTTTCTTTTTGCGAATATTTCAAAATTATCAAAATTATCCCGGCTTGGGGATTGACTTTTTTCCCTTTTTGGTGTATAATACCGCTATACTAAGCAGTATATTAAAAATTTGTAAAGGAGCGTTACCATGATTTGTACCCAATGCGGCACCCAGAACCCGGATAACGGCGCTTTCTGTGTCGGCTGCGGCCAATCCCTGCAGGCAGCCGCCCCGGCCCCGCAGTACGCCCCGCCCCAGCAGTACGCGCAGCCCCCGCAGTATGCCCAGCAGCCCCCGCAGTACGCCGCCCCCGTGGACGACGAGGCGAAGGACGCCCAGGACAACAAACTGATGGGCATTCTGTCCTACCTCGGCTTTCTGTGGCTGGTACCCATCTTCGCGGCGAAGGAATCCAAATTCGCGAAATTCCACGCCAACCAAGGCCTTGTCCTGTTTATCCTGGAGGTCGCCTACGGGATCGTCAACGGCATACTGTCGGCTATTTTCTACGCCATCTCGTGGCGGCTGGGCAGCATTATGGGCACCATCCTCGGCCTTGTGTACATTGGGATCGCCGTGCTGGCCATTCTCGGCATCGTCAACGCCGTCAAGGGCGAAAAGAAGGAGCTGCCGCTCATCGGCAAGATCAAGATCCTGAAGTAAGAAATTTTTACATCATAAGAAAGCCTTTCACGCGAAAGGCTTTCTTTCTTTGGGGGGAGACAGAATGCTGCGAGGCGCAACGGGCTGGCAGTACCGGCCCTTCCTGCCTGAAATCCGGGCGGACGAAAAGCACAGGCCCTACATCTGCCGCCTTGCGCCCTTTGAAACGGGCGTGGAGGTCGAAGTCCTCGGCGAAGCAGGCGCGTTATACATCCGCGAAAAAGACACGCAAAACCCCTGGCGTGAGATCCCGATGGCCGGGCCGGCGGCCGTCATTGACAACTTGCTTCCGGACACGGAGTACGAGCTGCGCGCCGGCAGCGGCAGGCTGCGCTATGTGCGTACCGGCTTCTACCCGGACAGGGTGGTGAACTACCTGCACCCGCGGGACGGGAACTACGCGTTCTCGGGCCAGTATCTGTGCAGCCCCACTCTCGCGCGCGTGCCCTCCGGGGCGATCATCGCAGGCATGGACGTCTACGAGAGCGGCGGGCCGCAGAATCTCACACTGCTATTCCGCTCCGAGGACGGCGGGGCGACCTGGCGCTACCTCTGCGACCTGTACCCGGCCTACTGGGGCGCGCTGTTCACGCACCGGGGCGCGCTGTACCTGCTGGGCACCAGCACCGAGCACGGCCACGTGCTCATCGGCGCGTCCTACGACGAAGGCGCCACCTGGACGAAGCCCGTGCTGCTGTTCCCGGGCGGCTGCGGCAAGCGCTCCTGCGGGTGGCAGCGCCAGCCCATGCCCGTCATCGCCCATGGCGGCAACATCGTCACCAGCATCGACTACGGCTCCTGGGCCTCGCCCACGAAATACGGCATAGCAACGCTGTTTGCCCGCGCGGACGCCGGCCTGCTGGACCCCGCCAGCTGGACGGTTTCGGACATCACCTATTACGATAAAGACTGGCCCGGCGCGCCCGCGGGCGGCGGCGTCACCCTGCTGGAGGGCAGCGTTTACCCCGCCGCCGAC
>WQTL01000398.1 GCA_009786275.1 Bacillota bacterium
CGCTGGTCATCATGGACGACTACAACGACGGCGATTGGATAGACGCCACCGATTTTGAAGGCGGCGGCGACGGTTACTTCTACTACAAATACGTCCTGGCGCCCGGAGAATCCACCGATACGGGCAACGAAACCCATGACGACCGCAACCTGTTCAACCGGATCACCCTGATGGACCCGCTGCCGCCGGAATACGCCGGCGCGCGCCTGGTCATCGAGGTGAAGTGCGAGGCGGTGGGCACGCACCCGGCGGCGCAATACCTAGACAGCTGGTGGGGCGGCGACGTGCCAGTCTCCGGCAGCCTCCTGTACGACGTCCACGAGGCCCTGCAGAACGCGCTCGGGCTGTAAAAGCCAGGGCGCGGAGGATGCCTCCGGACGTCCCGGGGCGTTATAAAAAGGGTTTTTTGGGGGACGCGAGAACGCCGTCCCCCATGCAACGTTTATAAATGAAGGTGTATCAAAATGAAAAAAGCGACAACCGAGAAAACCGCTCCCTCCGGCCGCGGGCCGCGGAGAAAAATATATCTGCTCCTCCTGCTCCTGGCTGCGGCCGCGCTTGCCTTTTCCGGCTGGCAGTTCGCCAAGGCGGCGCGGGAGCAGGAACAGTCCGACGCGCAGTCGCGGATGAAACCGGGGGATTCCCCCGAGCAGCCGCCCGACTTCGGCGCCCTGCAGGCCGAAAACCCCGACATCATCGGCTGGATCACGATCGCGGCCCTGGGCGTGGACTATCCCATCACGCAGACGACGGACAACAGCTACTACCTCACCCACACGGCGCAGCGGATCGAAAACCGCCTGGGCTCGCTGTTCCTGGATTTCCGCAACAGCAGCGATTTCAGCGACTTCAACTCCGTTGTGTTCGGGCACTACATCAGCAGGGGCGGGAAGATGTTCGGGCAGCTGCACCGCATGCGGGAGCAGGCGACCTTCGACCAAATCACGGAAGGCACCCTCCACACGCCGGGGGGGACATACCGCCTGGAGATCTTCGCCTCGGTGCTGGCAAGCTCCACCAGCGAATTTTACCAATACATCTTCCCTTCCCCGGAAAGCCGCCGGGTGCACCTGGAGCGGATCCGCGAAAAGGCGGTGTGCTGGCGGGACATCGGCCTGACGCCCGAGGACCGGGTGGTTACGCTTTCCACCTGTTCCTATGAATACGACGGCGCGCGGACACTGGTGATCGCAAGGATTGTATAGAGACGCGTGAAAGAAAAGAAGAGGAAAAAAGATGAAGGCGTTTATACGGCGCTGCTTCCCCCAAAAATGGCGCCCGGGCCTGCTGGCCCTGGTGCTTTTCGCCGCGCTGCTGGGCGGGATCGTCATCCCCTACGCCGGCGGCACAAGGGCGGCCCCGGCGCTCGGCCATATGGTGGTTTTCAACCATCCCTATACGCCGCCCAGCCCGGCGCCTACCGTGTTCGGGCCGGATATGACCGCCTGGAGCCTCTACCGGGACACCCCCGGCTACGACACCGCCTTCACCGAGCAGCGTTCCCGCGCCTATACGGGGGATACCTCGCCCAACCATATCTACCTGGGCAGCAACACCCTGGTGTTCCAGGGCTATGACAAGGACCCCAACCTGGACTGCATCTTCACCGGGGAATACGGCCAGTTCAGCAGCGTGTCCTTCGCGCTGCGGCCCATGGATTTGTCCTTCCACGCGCTGAGCCAAAGCGGCTTTTTGTTCAACGGCAAGATCACGGCCGGGAAGTTCAGCGGCTATATGATCGCCCTGGAGGCCCGCGAGGACGAGACGACCGGCGGGCGCTGCGCCGACCTGCGGCTCTACCACGTGCTCGGCGCAGACCTGGACGACGCGGACGCCTTCGCCGACCTTTCCGCCCGCACGCTGGTGAGCACCTACGCGCTGGGCATCACCGAAAGCGAGCCCTGGCCCGTCTATATCCGCGTGGAATCCACGCCGGCAGGCTTCCAGGTGTTCGTGGACGGCCAATTGCGCACCCGCGATTTGGACCCACTCAGCCTGGATACCGGCTTCGGCTTCTTCACCGGCTATATCGCGCACGACTGCCCGGACCTGACCGTCATCGCCTACTCCAACCTGCGCATCGAGGCCGGGTGGGTGGACGTGCCCGCCCAGGCTACGGTGCGTTTCCTGGAGTACGGCAGCAACGCCGAACTGGCCGCCCCCCAGACGCGCAGCGGCTCCACCGGCCAAACCTACTACATCACCCCGCCGGATTTCGCGGGCTACAGCCTCATCGAGACCAACCAGCGCCTGCTGGACCCCATCACCTATTTCACGGTGGCCGTCTGCAACGAGACCACCCTGTATTATGTCAAAAAGGAGGCCAGCTACAAGGAGGCCAGCTACGAGGGCGTGCAGAACAACGGCACCGCCAAGAACCCCGTGCTGGTAAGCGCCCCGGACCCCGGCAAGCATACCATCAATTATAGCATCCACGCCGGGGGCGACGGCAACGAATACAAGGGGGATTGGGAAGTCACCAACCCGAACCAGAAAGTTCTGACCATGTCCAACTTCCCACGCGTGTCGGATGGTCAGACGCATGCGCAGGTCAATGATAAAATACCTTCGTCCCAGCAAAAGGCCGACGTCTGCATCGGCTATACCTCCACCTCTCTCGACGGGAAGATGACGCTGGAATCCAATGTCCGAATGCAGGTGGGCGAGGTCAGCAGCTCCTCGGGCCAGGCGCGCATCCCCCCCGACGGCATCGTTGTGGGATTTCAATATGACGCCGTCCCCAGCAACGCCCCCACGAAATTTCTCGCCTCCGGTACAAACGCGATTCCCTACGTGCCGCCCTGCACAACCAGCGGCGCGAACCACCAGCACAGCGTCCCTGACGGCACGCTTGCGAGCAACGTGACCACCAACGCGGGCCTGATCCGCCTCGACGAGCGCTACATCAAGGTGACATACAATACGCTGCGCCTGGACGCGGGCTATCAGATAGACTTCAACCTGGGTGCCTGGGGCAACGCGAAGCTGAATGACTATTTCTATACAATCAAGGGGCGCAACTCCGCAGGGGAGCCGGTCAGCGTCGTCATCTACCGCCCCTCCAACCTGTGGAGCACCAATAACAACGGCAACTCCATCAACGTTACACCCATCGCGGCCATTATGCCGGCGGCCAGCGAATATACTGACCGCATCGACGGCTTGCCGTACATATATCCGCAAGAAGACGGCACGATCAGCCTGACCGTGATGCGCATGCACAACACGCGCCATGACTACAACATCTATATGAGCGCCGGGCAGATGCAGATGCGCGCGCGCAAAACCGTGATGAGCGTGATCGACTACCTGCCCCCGGGCGTGAGTTACGTACCCGGCAGCAGCGGACCGTATGAGGCCAACTTGGAAATAAAGAACAACCCCGACGGAAGCACGACGCTGCTGTGGTGGAATTTCGGCGTGGTGCCGCCCGACGGCATCGATATCCATTTCCAGGTGACAATCGACGGGGACGGCTATTTCCCCAACCACGCCTTCATTGATTACAGCGCGCCCTGCCCGATCCCCGATACACCCACCAACACCACCTACCACATGACCGGCATGACCGCCGTGACCGAGCACTTTTTGGACTACGGCGAATATCTGGACAGCGGCGCTTTGGTGAACCTGAAGGGCGACAGGACCATCCACCTGCCGCGCGGGGAGGACTACACCACCTCCATCGTGTCCCTGGGGGAGATTCTCTACAAGGGCGATACGTATACCTACAAGGGCTACAGGATCGTCGGCAAGGGCAGCACGATCCATATGGAGGAGCCGCCCGCCCCCACCATCCCCGGCGTGACCGACCACAGGGAGATCGAGCTGTTCTTCGCGAAGAACCCCGTGGTCACGGTGGAGTTCCGCTATATCGTGGGCGGTGTGGAGATCAAAGCCCCGGTGGATTTCCCCGTGACCTACGGCGACCCCTTCTTCCTGCCGGACAGCGCGCGCGAGCCCATCCCCTTCGGCGGCGGGCAGAACTATAACTATATCGCCTTCAGCGACGACAACGGCGTGACGGTGGCCGGCATGCCCGAAAAGCCCGTGTTCACCTCCGTGACGCAGGACCATACCGTCATTGTGTATTTCGACCTGGTCAACGCCGTCACCGTGCATTACGTGGAATACCTGAACCCCGCCAACGTGCTGCAGAACGACGACTACTACCTGGTGGCCCTGAACGGCACGTTCCAGGTGGCCCCGGCGACGCCCTCGATGCTGAGCAGCATGGAGAAGCGCTATATCTACGAGGGGTATTCCCTGCCCGGCGGGCCTTTCGTGCCCGGCCTGGCCCCGGATTTCACGAACGTCACCTCCGACAAGGAGATCACGCTGTACTACAGCACCACCTACCTCATCACCGTGAAATGGCACAGGGGGGACATCCCCTATGCCGACGGCCTGGCGTACGACGAGCTGCTGCCCGTGAGCACCTTCACCATCCGCGCGGGCGACCCCTTCGCCATGGCGGCCGTGCCCGCCATCGTCTACGGCGGCGTGACCTACAACAGCATGAACGCTTACAAGTGGACAGGCGACGCCCAGCCCGCCAACCCCGGCAGTCCGAGCATCGCCGCGGTCTACGGCGACTACACCATCATCTTCCTCTATGAGCCCGTCTCAGTGGTGACGCAGTACACCGTGGTGGTGATGTTCCGGGAATACGGCAACACGGCCAACGTGCTGGACGCGGACCAATCCTTCGTCCTCAGCCCGGGCGACCCCTTCAACCTGGGCGCGCCGCCCCCCATCCCCGGCTGGATCTACTTCGCCTGCGAGGTTGACCGGGGGACGATCATACCCGGCCAGCCCCCCGCCGACCCCATCTTCACCAACATTGACGCCAACCACGTGATCATCCTGCAGTACATCCCCCAGGGCGTGGTCGTCGAGCAATTCCGCGAGCTGGACGATATTGCCCGCGAGCTGGCCCCGAACCGCATCGTCAAGCTGCCCTCAAGCAACATCTACACCCCCGACAGCTGGGTTCCGCCGGCGGAAATCTATGTGGACGGCGCGCATATTTACCTGTACCAGGGCTATCAGATCAACGGCGGGCCCGTGGTTTATACGGTGCATTCCGGGACTCCCAGGCCCATGAACGGCGTGGGCCCGGGCGATACGGTCACCTATCTCTATAAGAACACCGCGCTGCAGATCGTCACGGAGCGGTTCCGCATCTGGGGCGACACCACCGGCATAGAGCTCGCGCAGGACAACGGGGTGCCGGTGGCGCCAGGCGGGGCGTTCACCCCCGGCGTGACGCCGAACAGCACCGTCCCCCCGGAGGCGTTCCTCTACGAGGGCCGCATCTACCGCTACGCCGGGTATTCGCTCAACGGCGGCGCCCCGCAGCCGGGCAAAGCGCCGGAAACGCCCTTCCCGCAGGTGGACGGCAACGACAACGTGATCACCTATCTCTACCGGGCGCTGACCCTGCATGTGCGCCAGGTGATCCTGGAGGGCGGCGGAAGCCAGGCCGGCGTGCCGCTTATGGGCTATCTGCAGCTTGCCAACGACGGCCTGACGCTTCCCGCCACCTGCAACAGCGGCCCGGACGAGACGCCCGTGGATTACACCGGCTACGCCATCCCGCTGAATACCGAGGACCTGGAGTACCTGGTGCGGCTGGTGGTGCCGCAGAACTACGCCTACCGGGGCTATATATCCAGCGGCGACGACGGCGAGCACGACAGCGCGCTGCGCGTGCTCCCGGGCACCACGCCCAACGGCCGGATCCCGCTCAATTTCAACGACGCCGACGAGCTGTGGCTGACGCTCTACATCGATACCTCCAACGTGACGAGCGACCACGGCGAAAGCTACGTGACCAACGATTTCGGGGAGCTATTCCCTGCGCCCTGAGATAGAAAACACAAATACAGACGATCAGGCATCGCCCAGATCGTCTTTATTTTTCTCCCGTCACGGCAACAGCTCGATATGCAGCCCCGTACCCGGCATGTCCAGGGCGCGGGGCATTCCTTCCGTATCCACGCGCACGGTGTAGGCCAGGCCGCCCGCCGCGCCATTGACATCCCAGCCGCCCGGCACGCGTTTGACGGCACCCTCCGCCGGCTGCGCCAGCTGCTGCAGCGCCCGGCTCAGCAGGCCCGCGAAGCCCGCCTGCGGCAGCGAGGGCGTGGGCAGGCTCAGCTCCATCCCCCCGTAGCGCAGGATGGCCGTGCCGCCCTCCAGCCGCAGCTGCATGCCCTCCAGCTCGGGCAGCCCCGCGAAGTCCAGCCGCAGCGAGCCCGGGCAGCTTTGCTCCAGCGCCGCGGTGAAGCGCTTTTCCCCGAACGTGATTTGCGCCTGCGCCGTGAAACTCCGCGGCGGCGGGGGCGGCAGCTTGGGCCGGCACGCGGTGAGGAACAGGAGAAGGAATACGAAAAATGCAACGGCGTATTTCCTTGACACACAATCACCCTTTATTCGAAGAGTGAAAGCAGCCCCTTCAGCTCCTCCAGGCAGTCGAGGGCGGTCATCCCGCGCGCGGAATACCGCTCCGCCGCCCGTAACCCCGCCAGGCCGTGGAGCAGCACCGCGCAAACGGCCGCCTCAAACGCCGCCATGCCCTGCGCCAGCAGGGAGGCTGTCATGCCCGCCAGCACGTCGCCGCTGCCGCCTTTGGCCAATCCGGAGTTCGGGGGCAGGGGAGTGACGAAGGGCTCCCGCCCGGGCGCGGCAATCGCCGTTTGCGCCCCCTTGAGCACCAGCACGCAGCCATATTCCTCCGCGAAACGCCGCGCCGTGCCCTCCCGGTCGGACTGGATTTCGGCGATGGACAGGCCGGTCAGGCGGGCCATCTCGCCCGGGTGGGGGGTGAGCACGGTCATGTTCCATGACCGTTGGCAGTGGGTTGCTTTCAACACATCTGTATGCGCGGCGGCAGCGTTTATGCCGTCGGCGTCCAGCACCAGCGGGCAGGTGATCTCCCCCAGCAGGCTGCGCACGATTTCGCTCGTGTCCGCGTTGAGGCCCAGGCCGCAGCCCAGCGCCACGGCGGATTTGCCCGCCAGGGCCTCCCGCAGCGCGGGCAGGGCCGAGACATGCAGCGTGCCCCGGCGGTTGCCGGGCAGCGGCAGCAGCGGCGTGACGGTCAGCTTCGCGGCCACGGCGGGATAGGCTGCCCGCGGGAACGCCGC
>WQTL01000399.1 GCA_009786275.1 Bacillota bacterium
GCCAGCCACGCCTTCTCCACCCTGGAGCGCAACGTGGGCATAGCCGCCGTGCCCGACGCCCGCCTGGCCGCCCTGGCGGGGCTGTACAAGCCGAAGAAGGTCACGCCCGCCACCATCGATTTCGTGGATATCGCGGGGCTGGTGCGGGGCTCCTCCCGGGGGGAGGGCCTGGGCAACAAATTTTTGGCCTATATCCGCGAGGTGGACGCCGTGGTCCACGTGGTGCGCTGCTTCGAGGACGAGGACGTGCTCCACGTGGAGGGCAGCATCGGCCCCGCGCGGGACATCGAAACCATCGACCTGGAGCTCATTTTCGCAGACATGGAGATGCTCGAGCGGCGCATCGAGCGCGGCGCGAAGCAGGTGAAGGTCATCGGCAAGTCCGCGGCGGCGGAGCTGGAGCTGTGCAGGCGTCTCTACGCCCACCTGGAGGAGGGTTTGCCCGCCCGCACCTTCGCCTGCTCCGCCGACGAAAAGGCCGTGCTGGACGACATCGCCCTGCTGACCAGCAAGCCCGTGATCTACGTGTGCAACTTCGGCGAATCCGATTTCGCCGCCGGGGACATCACACAGCACCCCCATTACAAGGCCGTGGAGGAGATCGCGCGGCGCGAAAATGCCCAGCTGCTGCCCATCTGCGCCGAGCTGGAAGCCCAGGTGGCCGAGCTCCCCCCCGAGGAGCGCGGGGAGTTCCTGGCCGAGATCGGCGTGGAAAGCGGCGGCCTGGACCTGCTGGTGCAGCGCAGCTACGACCTGCTGGGCCTGATGAGCTTCCTCACCGCCGGCCCGCCCGAGGTGCGCGCCTGGACCATCAAGCGCGGCACGAAGGCCCCCAAGGCGGCGGGCAAGATCCACAGCGACCTGGAGCGCGGCTTCATCCGGGCCGAGGTGGTCGCCTTCGACGACCTGATGGCCTGCGGCAGCCTGCCCGCCGCCCGGGAGAAGGGCCTGGTGCGCAGCGAGGGCAAGGAATACGTGATGCAGGACGGGGACGTGGCGCTGATACGGTTCAATGTGTAGAGACCATTTTGCGGGTGTCCGCAAAATGGTCGAGTGGCCGTGAAAGTGTTGTATATCAAGCGTTTGACCAATTTGTTGACGTCAGCAAAATGGCGTACATAAGTTCTGGTAACAACCGCCCGTGTTCCACCTAATCCCCTAGGCTCCTTCCCGTGGAAGGAGCTGTCACGCTCGGCGTGACTGAGGATGTATCGCGGAGCGACGTACCCCGCACAAAACCCTTGCCATCCCCGCCCGCGCATGCTATAATACCCAAGGAAATAAAATTTCACTTTAACAAGGGGGTCCACCATGGCGAAGAAAGAAAAGAAACCCGGCTTTGTGCCGCTGAAGGAGCAGATCAGTTACTATGCGGGCAGCTTGGGCTCCGGCCTGATTTACTCCATCATGTCGTCGTACATCCTGGACTTCTACATGAACGTGGCGAAGCTCAACTGGGTGTTCGTGCTGCTGCTGATGCTGCTGGCCCGCATCTGGGACGCGGTCAACGACCCGATGATGGGCGTGCTGATGGACCGCCTGAACCCGAAGCGCGGCAAAATGCGGACCTGGCTGTTCGCCATGCCCGGGGTGATCATGGTGTTCACCATCCTGATTTTCGTCGTGCCGGACTTCTCGCCGGTGATGAAGATGGTCTATGCCGCCATCACCTACGTGGGCTGGGGCATGACCTTCACCGCCATGGACATCCCCTTCTGGTCCCTGCCCCTGGCCATGACCCCCGACGAGAAGGAGCGCGGGACGACCTTTTCCCTGGGCCGCACGGCCAACGGCGTGGGCGCGGCCATCCCCATGGCGCTGGTGATGCTGCTGCCGCTCTACCTGGAAAAAACGATCTCCGACGACCACCGGGTGGACGTGATGAAGTACCTCATCACCGCCGTGATCTGCGCCGCGGCGGGCGGCGCGCTGCTCTTCCAGACCCCCTTCCAGGTCAAGGAGCGGGTGCCCCTGCCCAAGGACGGCAACGGCGGCAAGGGCTCGCTGCGCAGGGTGCTCGCGTGCAAGCCGCTGGTGCTCACCGCCCTGATGGGCATCCTTTCCGGCGGGCGCTACATGTACCAGGCGGGTATGGCGCACGTGGCGCGCTGGGCGCTTTCCGTGGAGGGCGCGTCCGTACAGAAAAGTATGTCCAGCGTGCAGATGACGCTGTCCATCGCCATGGCCGTGGGCATGTTCGCCTCGATGGTGGCGGTGCCCCTGCTCACCAAAAAATTCAATTATAAGCAGCTGCTGATCGGCTCGTGCCTGGTGGGCGGCCTGGCGGGTATCGCGACCTTCGCCGTCGGCTACGAGATCAAAGTGCCGCTGCTGTTCTTCCTGCTGCTGCTCAGCGCGATTCCCGTGGGCGTGATCAACGTGGTGGCCTTCGCCATGGTGGGCGACAGCCTGGACTACATGGAATGGGGCACGGGCTTCCGCGCCAACGGCCTGGGGCTGGCCTGCCAGAGCTTCGTCATCAAGCTAGCCAACGCCCTGGCCACCTCCGCCATCACGGTGATCTATCCCCTCGTGGGCCTGAACCCCAGCGAGAGCCAGGCCACCCGGGCCGAGACGAACTTCACCAGCCTGACCGACCCGGTGCAGCAGGCCGCCGTACGCAAGGGCTTCTTCAGCATCATTTCCATCGTCCCGGCGATTTCGCTGCTGGTCAGCATCATCCCCATCCTGTTCTACGACCTGACAGGCAAGAAGCAGGAGACCATCGCGCGCGAGCTGGCCGAACGGAGAGCGGCGGCGGAGGAACAGGCGAGTGAAGCGTAGGCCGCCGCAGTGGTATCAATTTGGTTGGTGGGTGGTCGCGGGCGCACTGGTGGGCCTGGGCATCGCCTTTGGCCTGTTTTGCGTCGTGCATTTTCTGCTGTACGGCAACTTTGCCTTCATCAAGCACATGCAGGCGATAGCGAAAGCCACCGAAGTCAAGCCGGCCGATATTTTCAGCATGACAGCTACGGCCCTCGGTGGGTTCACCATCGGGGGCGTGGCTGTCATGCAATATCGCAAGCACAAGTGGGCGGAGTATCAGGCAGATTACCAAGCTAGATATGCCGAGCATCAAGCCAAGCTAGAAGAGGACACCCGCACGGGCGAGCGGTTAAGCAGAGTGATTGAACATTTGGGAAATGGAGATGCAGGCGCTGACACTGGTTTGCATATTCGTCTTGGGGCAATCTACGAGTTCAAGAACTTGGCGGAAGATTATCCAAGAGACATAGAGAATATCGTTCAGATACTAGTAGCATTTATTAAGAGCTATGAAGTTGTGGAAGGGCGGAAACTACCGCAGGACATGGAAGTAGCGATGAAGGTGTTGTCGCAGTTGGTGAGAGAATTGATTGAAGGAACCACAGAAAAGAATAAAATAGGATGCGTTTTTGAAGCAACAAAGTCTCTTTCGTCTGCAAGCATTACTCAAAGCAATCACAAAATCGGTCTGGAGCTCAAGGAGTTACGGCTAAATCATCGCAATTTAATGGGCATTCATTTGGAAAAAGCAAATCTTTGTTTAGCCCACCTTGCAGGCGCATTTCTATATGAAGCCAACCTTAAAGGCACAATTCTTGATCACGCTGATCTTGCAGGCGCAATCCTACATGATGCCCACCTTGAAGCGGCGGATCTCCGCTTAGCCGGCCTTCAAGACGCAGATCTCACCAAAGCCCACCTAGAAGGCGCAGACCTAAGCTATGCCCTCCTAGAAGGCGCAGATCTACGAAATGTATCAATAGACAGCGAGACTATCTTGCATTTAGCTTGCATCGATGCCTATACCCGCTTCGACCCCGGAGTGCGCATGAAATATTATGGCGTGGAGGAGCCGGAGCACAGGGATGATACTAAAAAACCACACAGGAGGCTTAACATATGACAATCACCGAACTCGGCCTTGCCGCCCAATCCGCCTCCCGCGCCCTCGCCGCCAGCACCGGCGCGCAGCGCAATGCCGCCCTGTCGGCCATGGCTGAAGCTTTGGCTGCGCAGGAGCAGGATATCCTCGCGGCCAACGAGCTCGACATGCAAGCCGCCGCGCAAAACGGCATGTCGCAGTCTCTGCAAGATCGCTTGGCGCTGACCCCCTCCCGCGTGGAGGGCATGCGTCAGGGCATCCTGGAGCTCGTTGCCGCGCCGGACCCCCTCGGCCTCGTGCTGGGCGGCGGTGTGCGGCCCAACGGCCTGCGCATCCAGCAGGTGAGCGTGCCCCTGGGCGTCATCGGGATGATCTACGAGGCGCGGCCCAACGTGACCGCCGACGCCGCCGCCCTGTGCCTGAAATCCGGCAACGCGGTGATCCTGCGCGGCGGCAAGGAGGCCATCCATTCCAACAAGGCCATCGCGGACTGCCTGCGCGGGGCCGCCGCCTCGGCGGGCCTGCCCGCCGACTGCGTGCAGCTCATCGGGGACGCCTCCCGCGAGAGCGCCCGCGCCCTCATGCGCGCCAACGGGCTCATCGACGTGCTCATCCCCCGGGGCGGCGCGGGCCTCATCAGAGCCGTGGTGGAGGAATCCTCCGTGCCGGTGCTGGAGACCGGCGAGGGCGTATGCCACACCTACGTGGACGCCGCCGCCGACCTCGCCATGGCCCTGGACATCGCGGAAAACGCGAAGTGCTCGCGGCCATCGGTGTGCAACGCCATGGAGACCCTGCTGGTGCACGAAAAAATCGCCCCGGCGTACTTGCCGAGGCTGGCCGAACGGCTCGCGAAATACCCTGTCGAGCTGCGCTGCGACGCGGCCTCCCTGCCCCTGTGCGGCGGCGTGCCCGCCACGGAGGACGACTGGGCGGCAGAATACGACGACCTGATCTTGAGCGTGAAAATTGTGGCCTCCCTGGAGGAGGCCCTGGCGCACATCGCGCGATACGGCACCAAGCACAGCGAGTGCGTCGTCACCGGCGATTACGCCGCCGCGCAGGCCTTCCTGCAGGCCGTCGACGCCGCGGCGGTATACGTCAACGCCTCCACGCGCTTCACCGACGGCGGCGAGTTCGGCCTGGGCGCGGAGATCGGTATCGTCGCGCGGCAAAAATTACATGCCCGGGGCCCGCTGGGCCTCAGGCACTTGACAAGCTATAAGTATATGATTTACGGGGATGGGCAGGTGCGGTGAACTGTAGGGGCGGCATTCTTGCCACCCGCAGAAAATAATTTTCTGTTCATCCGGGCGGCAAGAATGCCGCCCCTACAGATTGTGTGCCAGCACACCCCCATATTTCTCCACCAGCGTCTCAGCCCACCCCGGCGCGCACACCAGCGCCTTGCCGTTGTATTCCCGCAGCAGCGCCTCCAGCCGTTCCGGCTCATCGCACGTGATCTTCACCGGCGCAAAGCCCGGCTCCTCCGGGTCGTATTCCTCCAAATCATCGATATCACATTGCGACAAAGCCAGCACCTCGCGCGGGCTCGCGATCACTTCTTCCGCTTTTCCCTGCGGAGGAAGTGTTTTTTTGCCCTGCAACCGCGCCGCAAGCGCTGCGATATGGTTGGGCGTAGTCCCGCAGCAGCCCCCCAGGATGGACGCCCCCAGCGCCAATAACGCCTCCATCTGCGCGGCAAATTCCTCCGGCGCAAGGCCGAACACGGCTTGTCCGTCCTCGTAGCGCGGCAGCCCCGCGTTGGGGTTGACGAGCACCGGCACGTGTGACGCCGCCGCCAGCCGGGGCAGAACCTTCGCCGCCCTTGCGGGCCCCGCGCCGCAGTTGATCCCCAGCGCCGCCACCCCCATGCCCTCGAGAATCGCCGCGGCGGCCTCCGGCGTCGCCCCGGAGAGCAGCCGCCCGTTCTCCTCAAAGGTGAGCGAGCAGAGCACCGGCAGCGCCGGCGCGGCCTCCTTCGCGGCGATGACGGCCGCGCGGGCCTCCTGTGTATCGGAGAACGTCTCAATTAATACGCCATCCGCGCCTGCAAGGGCCCCCCGGGCGACGGCCTCCCGGAAGATGTCCACGGCCTCCTCGAAGGGCAGATCGCCGTAGGGCGCGAGCAAGCGGCCCGTGGGCCCCACGCTCAGCAGCACGGGGACCTCCTTCCCGGCCTCCTCCACGGCCTGCCTGGCGAGGCTCACCGCCGCGTAGATCAGCGCCTGCAGGTCGTGCGCCCCTTTCGGCGGGTATTTGATGCGGTTGGCCCCGAAGGTGTTCGTCTTGAGCCACATGGCCCCGGCGGCGAGGTACTCCTCGTGCAGCCGCAGAATCTCCCGGGGCCGGGTGAGGCACCAGGTCTCGGTGCCCGCGCCCTCCAGGCCGCGGCTTTGCAGCATGGTGCCGGTTGCCCCGTCCGCGACGACGGGCCCGCGCTTCAACATTTCATGGATGTCCATTTGTAAAACACTCTCCTACCAGCTCGAATTCAGCGCCACCGTCCTGTTGAACACCGGCCGTTCCGGCGTCCCGTCCGCGTCCGCGCAAAAGTACCCCTGCCGCATGAATTGGAAGGTGTCCCCCGGCCGCGCGGCGGCGGTCTCCGGGTCCACCTTCGCGCCGGGGCAGATCACCAGCGAGTTCGGGTTCACATGCTCCAGGTAGTCGTCGCCCGTGGGGTTCGGCACGTTGAACAGCCTGTCGTAGAGCCGCACCTCTGCTTCAACGGCAGTCGAAGCGTCTATCCAGTGCAGCGTCCCGCGTACTTTCCTCCCATCGGGGGAATTCCCCCCCTTGCTGGCCGGGTCGTAGGTGCAGCGCAGGAGGGTCACCTCGCCGTTTTCGTCCGTCTCATAGCCTGTGCACTTGATGAAGTAGGCCCCCTTCAGGCGCACTTCATTCCCCGGATATAACCTGAAATACTTCTTCGGCGGGTCGAGCATGAAATCCTCGCGCTCCACGAAGATTTCCCGGGAAAAGGCCACTTTAGTAACGCCCATTTCCGGGTGGTCCGGGTGGCGCTCGACCTCGAGCGTCTCGCTTTGCCCCTCGGGATAGTTCTCGATGACCACGCGCAGGGGATTGAGCACCGCCATGGCGCGCGGCGCGTTGGCATTCAAATTATCTCGGATGCAGGCCTCCAGCAGGCCGTAGTCCACCACGCTGAAGGCCTTCGCCACGCCCACGCGCTCCACGAAGTCGTGGATGGCGGCGGGGGGGCAGCCCCGGCGGCGCAGCGCGGAAAGCGTCACGAGGCGGGGGTCGTCCCAGCCGCGCACGTAGCCG
>WQTL01000400.1 GCA_009786275.1 Bacillota bacterium
CGATGGCGGGGAAGCCATAAACAAAACGGTAGGGATGGCTGCCCACAGCTACCCGCATATATAAACGATTCTATTCTGTTGCGGGCGGCTGTGGGCAGCCGCCCCTACAGTTTTTCACCCGTACACAATCTTCCGCACCCGTTCCCAATTATGCCTTGCAATTGCGGGCGGGGCATGCTATACTAACTGCAAGACTTTTTCGGGAGGGCCATATGAAAATCGCGGTTATCAACGAGGTCAGCGCCTGCGCGAAAAACGGCGACATCGTCGCGGCAATCAAGGCAAGCGTACAAGGCGCCGAGATTATGAATATCGGCATGTCCGACCCCGAGGGCCAGCCCGTGCTGACCTACATGCACACAGGGCTGATGTCCGCCGTGATGCTCCGCGCGGGCTGGTGCGATTTCGCGGTGGGCGGCTGCGGCACGGGGCAGGGCTACCTGAACAGTGTGATGCAGTACCCGGGGGTGTTCTGCGGGCTGATACAGGAGCCCCTGGACGCCTGGCTGTTCTCGCAGATCAACGCAGGCAACTGCGTATCGCTGGCGCTGAACAAGGGCTACGGCTGGGCGGGCGACATCAACCTGAAGTACATCTTCGAAAAGCTCTTTTGCGGCCCGGCGGGGCAGGGCTATCCTTTGGCGCGCGCGGAAAGCCAGGCGCAAAGCCGTGCGGCCCTGCAAGCACTGTCTATCCGTGCGCATAAACCCATGGAGGACATCTTAGCCGATACGCCCGACGCGCTTTGGGCGCCCATCCTACAGCATCGGCCCTTCATGGACATCGTAACGCGGCACGCGGAAAGCGGCATTGCGAAGATTATTCTTGCGAAGGGGAATGTGTAATGTCCGATTTTCTTGTAGCGGGCGCGGGCCATGGCGGCCTGACCGCCGCGCTGCGCCTGGCCCGAGCCGGGCACGGCGTCACGGTGTACGAGCGCAGGGCGGAGGCGGCCCTCGGCTATGACTGGACCGACGTGATCGAACCGGGCATTTTCGCCATGAACGGCTTCACGCCGCCGGACGACAGCGTGTTCACCCGCGCGTGCTGGAACACAATCATCGGCCCGTCGAAGCAGTCGCCCATCCGCCCGCCGTGGAAATTCTGCCGGGAGATGCACATCGACCGCAAGCTGCTGCTGCAATTGCTGATCGCAGATTGCCGCGCGGCGGGCGTGAAATTCCAATTTGAGACCGAGATAACCGGGCCATGGATGGACGGCAAACGCGTGGTTGGCCTCAGGACAGATCACGGCGAGTATCGCGCAGACATGGTCATCGATGCGGCGGGCGCGTTTTCGCCCCTGCGCTCGAACATGCCGGAGGAAACCCTCGTGGACCGCGCGCTGCCGCCCCGGCAGGTGTATTACGCCTGGCGCGGCTTATTTGAACGTAACCCCGGCCCCGACCCCGTGGACCTGAACAGGACCTATCTGCTGCACATGGGCCGCAAGAGCATGGCCTGGGTCATCACCGAGGACGCGTACATGGACGTGCTCACCGGGCAGGTGGGCCGCCCGCAGACGCCCGCAGAGCTGGCCTCCGCCCTCGCCGACCTGCGCGCCGACAACCCCCTGCTGGGCGAAAAGCTGCTGCGCGGCGGGCGCGTCGAGACCATCCCGGTGCGCAGGCCCTTCGCGGTTTTCGTCGCCGACGGTTACGCCGCCGTGGGCGACAGCGCCGCCATGGCCGACCCCTTCGGCGGTTCGGGGATCAACATCGCCATGAACGCGGGCAAGCTGCTGGCGGATGTTATCTTGCAGGATGCGACCGGGCAGTACGGCGCCGCGCACCTGTGGAAATACCAGCACACCTTCTTCACCTGGAGCCCGCCCAGCGCCATCCCGGAATCCACCGGCGCGAAAAACGCCATACAGAAGTGTGACACCGAGGCCATGAAGTCCGCCCTGATGGCCATGCCGCCCGCGCATATCGACCTGCTGTTCACGCGCGGCATCATCAATTTCGAAATGGCCTTCCTGGGCAAGCCGCTCTCCAACGCCGACGCCCTGAAAATCTTCGCGCGCAACCTGCACCACATGCCTTTGCTGGTTAGATTGGTGAAGATGGTCCTCGCGCAGGACAAAATCAAAAAAATCGCGGCGGCGATCCCCGAAACATATGACGAACAGGCGATACGCGCCTGGAAAGAGAAATACAACGCGTTTGACAGGAAAGAGTTTTAGCCCATGCGATACGCCTTCACGGATCATGACATCGAGAACATTACCCGCGAATTCAGCGAGGGCTTTTTGCAAAAAATCGAAAGCACCCTTGAAATTTACTGCGAGCGCTGGCAGCTCACCACTCTGCAACTGGTGCAATATTTCTCTGTGAACTGCATCTTTCTGTGCCATTCTAAAACTTACGGCGATTGCGTCCTGAAAATCTGCGATAATTCGCCGGAATGGTATATGCGGGAATACAACGCGCTGCGGGAATACAACGGCAGGCGGCATTGTAGGATGCTCGACGCCGACCTGGAAAACGGGGTACTTCTGATTGAACGCATCATGCCCGGCACGCAGCTGAAGCAGGAGCCCTCTCTGGACAAACGCCTGTCTGTGTTCCTGTCGCTATTTGAAGGCTTGCACGTCGCACCGGAAGCCCCCGGGCTTTATCCAACCTATTTCGATACACTCGCCGCGATGGTGGAATTCATGAACAAGCAAGAGGGTCATGAACGGCTGCGTCTTTGCATCGAAAAAGCAACGGAGCTATACCGGGAAATCACTTCTGTTTACAATCAAAAAGCGTTGCTGCACGGCGACCTGCACTACGACAATATCCTGCTGGGCAGCGGCGGCGAATATGTGATCATCGACCCGCAGGGCCTGATCGGCGACCCGGTATTCGATCTCTCCCGCTATCTGGTCAACGAATACTGGGACAATTCCGGCACATCGCCCGGCGAGCGCAAGCGCTACATGCTGGGCATCTTTGACGTCTTGGCTCGGGGCCTGTGCCTGCCCCGGAATCTGCCGGCAAAGCTCTTTTTCATAGATATGGCGCTTGTCAGTTGTTGGGCTGTGGAGGACGGCGGCTGGCCGGGCTATGACGAATCCGCGCTCACGTTTGCTGAAGATTTGATGATGTAGGGGCGGCAACCTGCCGCCCGTGCACAAAAAATCTCCCGTGTACAAAACATATCCCATACATAAAAATATTTTATTTCGGGCGGCAGATTGCTACCCCTACATAGGAGAAGAAACATGCATTTCACCACCATCAGCCAAAAACTCATCGACGCCACCTTGGAGCGCCCCGACCTCCCCGAAGCCTTCGCCCTGCTGGCCCACATGGCCAATACGGTCGACGCCCTGCGCTACGAGATGGCCCGCATGGCCCAGCGCTTCCAGTTCAACCTGGGGGACGAGGTCTATCACGTCAGCTTCGCCGATGGGAAATGCGTGGCCGGATCAGGCGCGCCGCCGAACCCCACGGTGATCTTCTTCATCGACCCCGAGACCGTGCTGGAGATCGCCCGGGGCAATTTGCATTCCAGCGTGGCGCAGATGGGTGGCCGCATCGACTACACCGGCCCGCGCCACGACGCCATCGCCTTCCAGCGCGTGTTCGAGCTCTTCCTCGACCAGTTCTTGATCGATAGGTCCCCATTGGAGCAGACCGACACCCAAGGCAAGGTGAAATTCGGCCTCATCGGCGCGGGGGGCGCGTTCCATTTCCACTCCAACGGCGCGCGGGAGTCCTCCATCATCGCCTACACCGCCGTGTATGACCGCGACTTCGAGAAGGCCAAGAAGATGGCCGCGCGCCACCGCGACTGCCGCATGCTGCCCTATGAGACCCTGGACGAAATGCTCGCCGCGGACATCGACGCCGTGTTGGTGATGGTGCCCCACGCCTACCACGACGACATCGTGGTCAGGTGCGCGCAGGCCGGCAAGCACGTGCTGTGCGAGAAGCCCATGGGCACCACCGTGGAGGGCTGCCGCCGCATGATCAAGGCCTGCGAAGACAACAATGTGAAATTCATGATCGCGGAAAATCACAGGTTCCTGCCCGCGCATACGAAAATGCACGAGATCGTCTCCCGGGGCCTCATCGGCGAGGTGCTGATGATCCGCGCCTACGAGGGCGTCAACGAGATCGCGGGGCTTTCCACCAGCGGCTTCTGGAAGGGCGACCCCATCAAGGCGGGGGGCGGCGCGCTGATGGACATGGCGGCCCACAAGTTCGCGGCCATCGAGTACATCACCGGGGCGAAATGCACCCAGGTGACCGCCCAGCTGGCCAAGCAGCAGATCAACCTGCCCGAAAAGGCCGAGGACAACGCCATGGCCATCGCCCGCTTCGACAATGGCGCGATGGCGGATATCACCGTGAGCTTCACGCAGCTCACCGCGCCCTACAACAGCATGGAGATTTTCGGCACCAAGGGCACGATCTATGAAAACCACGCCTGGGAGAAGCCCGTGCGCTTCTGCTCCTTCGACGAGCGCATGGGAAATGACCTGCAAAAGTGGGTGGAGCCCGAGGTGGAGCACGCGATTTTCCCGGAGTATTACACCATCAGCGTGCGCGAAACCGACGAGCATTTCGCCCGCTGCATCCTGGAGGACCGCGCGCCGGAATTCACCCCCACGCAGAGCATGCACGCCATCGCGGGCATCTTGGCGGGCTACCTCAGCGCCATCGAGGGCAGGCCCGTGGAGACATCAGAAATAGAGGCCCTAGCCGATCGGCGCGACCGCAGTGAGGTCACGCAGATTCTGGAGCGCCTGGCCCCGGCCATCCCCATCAATCAAAACCTGGAGGCGATGCCAATGACGCAGCCCGTCGGCTACGATAAAAAGCGTGCCGCGGCCGTCATGGAGGCCCATGACCTGGATTTGCTCATCGCGGCCTCCCCCGTGAACGTGTTTTACTTATCAGGCTTGCCTCTTCTCCATTGCGCGCAAAACCCCATCCTCCTCGCGCTGAACAACCAGTACCCCAACCTGGCTATGATCCGCCGGGAAGGGGAGGGTACCCTCGTCCACTGGGGGGTGTTCCGCAGCGCGGGGCGCTTCAGCTGGATGCCCGACACCGTGGGCATCGAGAGCCAGGAGGAGTGCAAGCAGGCCGTCATGGCGAAGATACGCCAGTGGGGCCTTGCGGGCAAGCGCGTGGGCGTGGAGTCCACCGCCCCGGCCTATCTGCTCAACGCGCTGACAGCCGCGGGCTGCGCCATGACCCTGCTGGCCGACCAGACCTTCCTCGATATGCGCCTGATCAAGACAAATCTTGAATGCGAGTACCTCGAGAAAGCCGCCCTCATCACGGAAGAGGCTTTGAAAAAAACAATGGAAGCTGTACGCGAGGGCGTGACCGATCTGGAGCTCCTCCGCATCGGCCGAAACGCCATGCTGGCCGCCGGCGCGGACGACTGGGACCACCTGACCCTCACCATCGGCGACAGCGACCCCGAGGCCCCCGGCACGGGCCGCGCGGTGAAGGCCGGCGAGATCGTGCGCCTGGACTTCGGCGCGGTCTACAAGGGCTATGTGGCCGACGTGAACCAGCACGTGTGCGTGGGCCCCGCCCCGGAAAAGGCCAGGGAGCTCATCACCGGCCTGCTGGAGTACCAGCAGAAATTCTTCGACGGCATCGCCCCCGGCGTGAACATGAAGCGCCTCGGCGAGGACGTACTCGCGTGGTACACCGAGACTTACCCCCACGGCGAGGCCTTCACCATCGGTCACAGCATCGGCCTGCAATGCGAGGACCAGCACATCTTCGGCGCTTTAGGCGCTCTTGACCGCCCCTTCGAGCCGAACATGGTCTTCGAAATCGAGGCTTGGCAGGAATTCGAGGGCGCGCTGATCGGCGTGGAGGACGCGTATGTTGTGACAGAAACCGGGTGCAGGCGGCTGACGACGATGGAGAAGACGATTCTGGAGGTATAGAAAGGAATTCATCATGGCTATCATTCAAAGCTTGAAACTGGACAATAGCAGGAGCACAAGCCGCCAAGGTCAAACAGCGGCGGATTACAATATGAATGGCGATTTCTTTACGATCTGGTCCTATAAGAATGGCGATGTCAATCGCGATGGCGACTGTCCACAGGTCATGCAATTTGATAAAAACGTGGCAAAAGTGTTGCGCGACGCGTTGAATGTGTTCCTTGGGGATGCATGAAAGTCGCCCCGCGGCCCATCTAAAATCTAACATCTATCATCTAATATCTAACCTACCGGAGGACACCATGAAACACAACCCCCTCATCATCACCGCGACCCCGAACATCTGCTGGCTCAAGCCCGACGTGCAGTACCCCGTCACCACGCCCGAGATCATCGCCGAGGCCGCCCTGTGCCGCGAGGCCGGGGCCTGCGTGCTCCACACCCACGCCGAAAAGGACTGGGCGGGCGTTATCAACGGCGTACGCGCGGGCAACGACATCATCATCCAGAGCGGTATGTCCAGCATCCCCCTGCTCGAGCGCATCGAGCTGTTCGAGCAGCGCAGCGACTGCGTGTCCATCATCGCCAACCACCACGACGAGGACTTCGCCGAGGTCAACTGCGACGCGCTGCACCCCCTGGACGAGCTGGTGGAGTACTGCGAGGCTTGCAATCATTACGGCGTGAAGCCCGAGTGGGAGATCTGGCACGCGGGCTCCATCTGGAACCTGGAGCGCCTGATCGAGCGCGGGCTGCTGGCGGCGCCCTACATCACCACGCAGTTCTACGGCTGGCCCGGCGGCACCTGGAGCCCCCCCACCGTGGAGGAGTACCTCTACCGCAACCGCCTGATGCCCCGCAACTGCGCCGTCACGGTGAGCATCATGGGCCCCGCGCAGATGGACATCCTGGTGGCGGCGATCATCCACGGCCACAACGTGCGCGTGGGCACCGAGGACTACCCCTTCCTGCAAAGCGGCCGTGAAGCCGCCTGCCACGAGCTGGTGAAGGAGATCGCGGACATTTCGCGCTCCTTGGGCAGGGAGGTCGCCACGCCAAGCCAAGCGAGGGAGTTGCTTGGACTATAACATACTGAGCCCCAACAAAGCCTACTGGGACGCCCACGCGGAGGACTGGCTCAGCATCGCAACCGTGCTCCCAAGCTACGGGGCGATGCCGACGGAGGACGAGCTGCACCTGTTCGGCGATATTGAAGGCAAAAAGCTTCTGGATATCTGCTGCGGTAGCGGCGGG
>WQTL01000401.1 GCA_009786275.1 Bacillota bacterium
CCGCCGGGGCCGTACATCACGGCTGTGCGGCGGGTTTTTCCGGCGCGGGCGTGGCAGGCGGTGTCGTCCTCCCCGCGGTAGGCCTCGGTCTCGGTGATACGCCGCCGCAGGACGGCGCCGTCGGGCAGGCGGCGGCAAAGCAGCTTGCCCAGCAGCGCGGGCGCGGCGTCGAGGACGTCCCGGGCATAGAAGGCGGGGTCGATACACATAAAATTCTCCTGAAACGCTTGCAATTTTTGCAATGCCGTGCTATACTGTCATCAGTCCCGGTGAAACCCTGAAAGGAGGCGGTCAACATGAAGCTTGTTCACATGATGAAATCAGAAATCGTGTTGTCCGCGCCGTGGGGGTGAACCTCTTTCGGAACTCGGGCGCCTCTGATTTTGTCAGGGGCGCTAATTTATTATGAAAGAGGGAAAATCATGGAAAACATCACCTTCGCCCCCATCAAAAAGCGCAGCCGCGCCGCGCGCCTGGCCCTGCCGCTGTGGCTGGCTTTCCGCGCGGAGATCAAGGGCAACGGCGACGAAAACCCCGTCGAGCCCCTGCCCGATTTCCGGCGGCGGGTGAACAACCAGGGCAGCCGGCCCGATATGCACTTCGACCTGGTGCGCGCCGGCAAGAAAAAAACACCCATAGGCTTCGCGCACTACGCGATTGACCTGGGGACCGTTGGCGGCCTGATCGCGCCGGGCGGCGGGGTGTTCCTGGCGTATTACATCGCGCCCGCGTACCGGAGGAAGGGCTATGGCAAGCGCGTGTTCCTGCACTGCGCCGAAACGCTTTCCCGGGACGGCGCGGCGTATCTCTACTGCTGCCCCGACCCCGTGACGGGCGAGCCCTTCTGGCGCGCCATGGGTTTCGAGGACAGCGGCATCCTGGACCCGGACGACAAACTCAATATCTATATGCTGAAAAAGCCCAACCCGGCGGATATCACCTGCCGCGCCATGATTGCCGCAGACTTGCACGTCAACATGATGGACGGCTTCGAGCGTTACCAGGAAATCACGCGTATCGTGCGCAAAAACGGCCGCGTGAAAAAACTCCGCAAACCCCGCGTGGAGGATATGACCGGCGGGGAGAAAGAGGGGTTCATCAAGCATCTGTTCATCCCCGCCGCGAACATCCGGCAGTTTTACCCCAACCATCCCCCGGTGTTCGCGGCATTCCGGGGCGATCAGGTGGTGGGCTTCGCCAAGTGGCGCTGGATCAAAGACCAAAAACTCAAAAGAAGCAAAGAAAAGGAGTTCGCCATATTGGACCTTCTGTTCATCAGCAGAGAGTGCCGCCGCATGGGCCTGGGCCGCCAGCTGTTCAACCTCTGCGCGCAGGCAGCCAAAGCCGAGGGCGCGCCTATGCTGTACATCAGTACAAATCCCGCGATGGAAACTCAGGCGTTCTACAAATCCATGGGCTGCGTGAAAACCAAGACCGACCTGGGCCGCGTGACGCGCGCATCCAAGCACGACATCCCGCTGGAATACCCGCTGATTTTGCCATAGATCATCCGCCATGCCTCGATATTTTTCTCCGCAAAGTCCCACGGCTCAAACTTGCCCGAGGTCAGGTTCACGGCGCGCCAGTTCTCCGGCTTTTCGCCCATATACGGCCGGAACCCGAAGCCCATATACAGGTGCAGCGCCCGCCAGCTCCATGTCTGCGAGGTCAAATAAATGTAATTCTCAACCCCAAGTTCGTTGTAGATATCCAGCAGCTTCGACACGATGGCCTTGGCGATGCCCTTGCCCTGGTGGAGCGGGGACACGGAAATATGGTGCAGCCGCTGGCGCGTCACGCCGAAATGCGCGCCGTCCCACAGGCAGCCGGTTCCGGCCAATCGATTCCCCTCGTCCATGACAAAAAGCATTCGATCGGCCAGCGCCGGCCTGCCCGCAAAATCCCGCTCGAACGTCGCCTCGGCCTCTTCAAGAGAATCGAACTGCCCGACCTCATAGTGCAGCGCAGCCCATTGTGCCCCAAAGCTGGGCCGATAGCGCACAAACGAATAGCCCGGCGGCAGCGCGTGCCTGGGATATTCGGACGTACCAAATTTCTCCATAAGCACCCCGATGTGGGGGATGGAGCAATCAAGGCCCGTGTGCATCTCACCCCTCCGGGCGGGGGAATTGGATAATCTTTCCCGCCGCGCGCCTGCCGCCGAACCGCAGGATGCGCACCTCGAATTCCGGCGGGAACTCCTCCTGCGCCGGGAAGGGGAACAGCTGCTCGTAGCGGATGCCCAGCAGCGCCGCGATGTCGAACAGGCCGTCCTCGTCCTCGGCCTCCTCCCAGATGCCGGCAAGCGCGGCGCGGTCCTGCGCCGAAAGGCGCAGCAGGCTTTGCCAGAAATCAAGGTCTCCCTGGCCATCCCCGGGCTCATAGTCATACTCGTCCGCGAAGCCCCGCACAAGCAGGTCCTCCGTGCCGTCCGGGCCGCACAGCAGGCAGACGCAGAAATCGCTGTCCACCACCTCCGCCGCCAGCGCGGTACATCCCGTCATTTCGGCGATTGCGTGCGCGGCGGGCCGCAGGTTGTGGAGCCATGGCGACTGCGCGTAGTCGGCGTCCTCCCAAAGCGTGGCCCAGGGGCTCTGCGGCGGGGCGATCAGATAAAACGTGCGGTCGTTGCAGCCGGGCGGCATGGGCAGAAGCTCGGCCGCGACGGCCCTGCGGATGTCCGCCTCAAGGGCGTCCGGGCTTTTCTCGCCCCGCAAAATATGCGTGGCGCAGCAGGTCATGCCCATGTGATCGCCTTTCCTTCCCTATCGGAGGCGTACGCCGCCTCGGTGATTTTCGTCATCAGGATCCCGTCCTCCAGCCCCAGGCCCTCGGGCTCGGCCGCGCCGTCCAGGCATGCCTGAATGAACTGCGACAGGGGATTGGGCTTTCCGGCGGGCAGAGACCTGGCGGGCACGGGCCGCAGGCCCATACCGGTGTTTTTCGCGACCTTGCCGTCGCGCACATACACCGCGCCCTTGGTGCCGTAGACCTCCAGCAGGTCGGGCACGCCCTGGGTGACGAAGGCGGTCTCCATCGTGCCCAGGATGCCGCCCTCGAACTCCGCCAGGGCGATGGTGTTCTCGTCGCTGCCCGTGCCGAACAGCTCGGCCATCAGGGCCGTAACCCGCTTGGGCGCCCCGAAGAGCCAGCCCAGCACGTACACCGGGTGGGCGCCCAGGTCCATCAGCGCGCCGCCGCCGGATTGCTCCAGGTCGAACCAGTATTTCGGCAGCCAGTTGACCCCGTTGTGGCTGCGGCGGAACCGCGCGCCCGTCACCTGGCCCAGCTTGCCCTCGTCGATCAATTTCTTGACGTAAAGCACGGTGCGGTCGCCCTTGCAGGGCAGCGAAATCGTGAAGGTCACGCCGTTTTCGCGCACGGCTTTGGCGATTGCCTCTGCCCCTGCCGTATCCGGGGCCAGCAGCTTTTCGGTGAAGATATGCTTGCCCGCCTGCGCCGCCTTGACGAGCAGCTCCGCGTGCCGGGTGGTGGGCGAATCGCACACCACCGCCTGGATATCGCCCGCGAGGAATGCGTCATAGTCCGCGATGAACGGCGCGCCGAGCTCCTGCGCCCATTTCGCGCCGCGTTCGGGGTCCTCGTCCCACACGGCGGCGATGCGCACCCGCGGGTCGCTCTTGAGCTGCTTGGCGTAGCCGCCCGCGTGAACGTGCCATTTGCTGATAAGTCCGATGTTGAGCATGGTGGGTCCTCCTTGAAAATAAATCAGCACCACCGCCGTGAAGCGATGGTGCACTACTTTTTCACGGCATATTTGGTGATTCGCGTTGCCGGGAGCGAACTACGGTTTCTCGGCATTCTTATGGTTCGCATTGCCGGAAGCGAACGACTTGGGGTGTACATATAGTATATCGGCTTGGCAGGCGTTTGTCAAGTGTGTGCTGCAAGATTTCAGCCGCCCGCGTGGACGTGCCATTTCGAGATGAAGCCGATGTTGAGCATGGTGGGTCCTCCTGTATCACATTATCCAGTATATCGTGATGTTTTCGCCAGGGACATATTCGTGTAGGGTAATCTCACGAGTATAAGTCTGGTCAAATGCCTTTTTGAGTTCTAGGAATTCATCTTTTGAAATAGGTTGCAAGACGCCACCGTTTCCGCGTTTAAATAGTTCAGAATAGACGCCTTCATCATTTTCGCCTTTTGCCTCAGTGAACTCATCTGTCTTGACAAAAACATCATTCTGCAATTGATATTCGCAGTAAGAGCGTACTTGCATCTCTAAGTTCATGCCCCAAATTGTACCGATTTTCTTCCCATCCGTGCTGATGTACCTGGTGATTGAGTCAATGGCAAAATTGCCATAATGTATGAGGCGACCGTTCTTGAATCCATATATTCCATTGCGCTCGTTCACTACAGACAAATGCATTACTAGTTCGGGAGTGCCATCATGATTTAAATCAAGAAGCGCATATCTAGAAAAATACCCATTTTCTCCTTGATTTAAAATTTGCTCATAAGCCTCAACCCAAGCTGCTTTTGGGACTTTGGTGTTTGTCGTAATTGCCTCTTCTATCGTGGTAGGTTGCGTTGTGGTTGTCGTTTCTAATGTTTCTGTTTCAACAATTGTCGGTATGACTGGCTCAGTTTTGTTTTTGGACAGGAAGATGCCCAACAACGTTCCGCCAACGCCGATTAGCGCAACGATGATAGGAATCCCAATCAAGACGAGTGGGCTGTCTTTCAATTTTTTCTCTGCCATTGCATTGCCTCCTCCAGATTCTTCTAAAGCTCAAGCGCCTGCTGCACTTCGCCCCGTTCCTCCGGCGTGGCCACCACCCCCGCCGCGGGCAAATTCTTCGTGCGGTAGCGCGCGGGGGTTTTCAGCTCGCCCTCAGTGTAGGTGTGCAAATCGACAATCCGGTGGTTCTTGCGCAGGGTCATCACGGCCACGCCCTGGGTGTCCTTGGTGGTCTTGGGGGCGATCGCGCCCGTGTGGAACAGCAGCATGCGCCCCGAGCTCGCGGCCAGCAGGCAATCGCCGTCGGCCTCCAGCTGCAGCGCCGCCGCCAGGGGGGATTTGTCGCTGTAGGCGCGGATGAGCTTTTTGCGGTTGGTCTTGGTGGCGTAGGCGGAAAGCTCCACCTTGGCGATTTTGCCGTTGTCGAAGGCGAAGAGCATATACCCGCCGTAGTCCCGCGTCACGGCCATATAGATCACGCTTTCGCCCTCGTCCATCTCCAGTTTGGCGGGCACGAAATCCCCCAGCACGCTGGCCTTGGTGTCCTCGAACTCCGCCGCGCCGGATTTATACACCTGGCATTTGTTCGTGAAGAACAGCAGGTCGCAGGCGTTGCCGGCTTCAATCGCCTGGGCGACGCCGTCGCCGTCCTTGCATTTCTGCTGGTCGTTCATGCGCAGGCTGGCCGGGGTGATCTTCTTGAAATACCCCTCGCGGGTGAGGAACAGCGTCGCCGGGTAGTCCTCCACGGTCTGCTCCACGGTGGCCTCGGGCAGCTCCTCGGCGTAGACGAGCTCGCTGCGGCGCGGCTTGCCATGGGCCCTGGCGATTTCCTCCAGCTCCCTGATCATGATGTTCTTGACCTTGCGCTCCGAGCCCAAGATGCCCTCCATCTCGGCGATATCCTTCCGGAGCTGCTCGATATCCGCCGTGCGCTTGAGGATGAACTCGCGGTTGAGGTGCCGCAGCTTGATCTCCGCCACGTATTCCGCCTGCACCTGGTCGATGCCGAAGGCGATCATCAGGTTGGGCACGACCTCGCTCTCCTCGTCGGTCTCGCGGATGACGCGGACGGCCTTGTCGATGTCCAGCAGAATTTTCGCCAGGCCCTCCAGCAGGTGGAGCTTCTCCTTGGCTTTATTTAAGTCGAAGCCCACGCGCCTGCGGATGCAGCCCGTGCGGAAGGTGATCCATTCGCCCAGCAGCTCCCGCACGCCCATCACCCGGGGGCTCCCGTTGATCAGCACGTTGAAATTGCAGGAAAAGCTGTCCTCCAGCGTGGTGAGCTTGAACAGCCGGGCCATGAGCTTGTCGGGGTCCGCGCCGCGCTTGAGGTCGATGGTGATCTTCAGGCCCGTGCGGTCGGTCTCGTCGCGGATATCGCTGATCTCTTTAATGGTGCCGGCCTTGGCGCGCTCGAGCACTTTGTCGATGATGGCCTCGGCGGTGGTCGTGGGGGGGATCTCGTAGACGTCCACGCAGTTGTTCGCTTTGTCGTAGGTATATTTCGCGCGCACGCGGAAGGTGCCCCTGCCGGTGTTGTAGATGCCCTCGAACAGCGCGCGCGAATACAGAACCTGCCCGCCGCCCATGAAATCCGGGGCGGGCAGGGTGTCGATGATGTTATGGCCGGGGTCGCGGGCCAGGGCGATGGCCGTCTCGCAGACCTCCGCCAGGTTGAACGAGCAGATGCTGCTGGCCATGCCCACAGCGATGCCGCTGTTGAGGTTCACCAGCACGCAGGGGAAGCGCACGGGCAGGAGCCTGGGCTCCTTCATGGTGTTGTCGTAGTTATCCACGAAATCGACGGTGTCCTTGTCGATGTCGCGGAACAGCTCGGCGGCCATGGGGTCCAGCTTGGCCTCGGTGTAGCGCGAGGCGGCCCACATCATGTCCCGGGAATACACCTTGCCGAAGTTGCCCTTGCTATCGACAAAGGGGTGCAGCAGGCGCTCGTAGCCCTTGGAAAGCAGCACCATGGTCTCGTAGATGGCGGCGTCCCCGTGGGGGTTCAGCTGCATGGTGCGCCCCACGATGTTCGCGCTCTTGCTGCGCGGGCCAGTCAGCAAACCCATCTTGTACATGGTATACAGGATCTTGCGGTGCGAGGGCTTGAACCCGTCGATTTCCGGGATGGCCCGGGACAGGATCACGCTCATGGCGTAGGGCATGTAGTTGTGCTCCATGGTCTCGGTCACGGGCTGCCGCACGACCTCCCCCGCGCCGAGGATGTGGGCGTTTTCGGGGGGGGCGTCTATCGACGCGGGCTTTTTGCGGGCTTTGGGCATGGTAATAGGCCTTTCTTGTGTTTTCTCCCCCTGTCGCTGTGCGACATCCCCCTCAAGGAGGGGGACAGGAGAGCGGTATTTCTATTGGGACGTTTCGCACGTGAGCTTGGTTGGCCGGAATCACGGTGAAGGCTACGCATAGCGCACCTGCCTGCCTGCCCCCCTCATTGAGGGGGGA
>WQTL01000402.1 GCA_009786275.1 Bacillota bacterium
TGGACGACGCCGTGAAGCTTTGGAACGGCGGGAAAGAGCTGGCGGGGTCGGCGGCGAAGCTGGCAAGGGGGCAATCGATAAGGTGAGGCACAGGTAGGGGGCGGCGTCCCTCGACGCCCCAAGCAAAAAGCTTTATTTTCAAGGCCCAGGGACGTCCGGAGGCCGTCCCCTACTTGGTGCGTGACAACAACCGCCCTTCCAGCAAATGTGGAAGGGCGGTTTATCATTGCGGGCGGCAAAAATGCCGCCCCTACAGGTTGTGGTCGCCTCAGCCTTCGATCAGCCCTTTAATCGCCGCGAAGCTCTGCTCGCTGATGACATGCTCTATCCGGCAGGCGTCGTTGACGGCGGTCTCCCTGTCCACGCCCAAAGAGATCAGCCAGTCCGAAAGGAGGACGTGACGCTCGTACATCGTCTCGGCGATGATTTGCCCGCTTTCCGTCAGGGTGATGTAGCCGTCGTCGTCCGTGGCGATGTGCCCCGCCGCGCGCAGGTTCTTCATGGCCACGCTCACGCTGGGCTTGGTGTATTCCAGCTCGTTGGCGATATCGACGGAGCGCACGGGGCTCCCCTTGCGGCTCAGGATACAGATGGTCTCCAGATAGTTCTCCGCGGACTCCTGGGTTTTCAATGCCTCACCTCCCGGATGAGATTTATTATAGCACACAAAGGCCGGTTGGTCAACGTGAAATATTTTTACAAAGAAGCCCTTGACAAACGGGTTAGTTTGTGCTAACCTTTAGGGGGTTAGATAAAACTAACTGCGAGGGAGGGCATGGGCATGACGCTGCGGGATTTGAAAGTGGGGAAAAGCGGGCAGGTGCTGGCTGTCGGCGGGGAAAAGGTGCTCCGGCGGCGGCTGCTGGACATGGGGATCACCCCGCGCACGTCCGTCACCGTGAAGAAGGCCGCCCCCATGGGCGACCCCATCGAGCTGCTGCTGCGCGGCTACGTGCTCACGCTGCGCCTGGAGGACGCCGAAAAAATCACGGTGGAGGAGGCGGCGGTATGACTTTCGCGCTGGCAGGCAACCAGAACTGCGGCAAAACCACGCTGTTCAACCAGCTGACCGGCTCGAACCAGCACGTGGGGAACTTCCCCGGCGTGACGGTGGACCGGAAGACCGGGGGCATCCTCGGCAATAAGGACGACACCGTCGCCGACCTGCCGGGCATCTATTCCCTGTCCCCCTACACCAGCGAGGAGATGATCACCCGGGATTTTTTGCTGGGGCAAAAGCCGGACGGCATCATCAACATCGTGGACGCGACGAATATCGAGCGCAATTTATACTTGACCCTGCAATTGATCGAGCTGCAGATCCCCATGGTCCTCGCTTTGAACATGATGGACGAGGTGCGGACCAACAACGGCAGCATCGACGCGGAAAGCCTGAGCGAGCTGCTGGGCATCCCGGTGGTTCCGATTTCGGCGGCGAAGAACCAGGGGGTCTCCGAGCTCATAGAACAGGCCGTCCATACGGCGCGAAACGGGGAAAAGCCCGCGCGGGTGGATTTCTGCCCCCCGGGCCCGGCGCACCGCACGATACACGCCATCGCCCACCTGATAGAGGACCACGCGCAGCGCGCCGGAGTGCCCGTGCGCTTCGCGGCCATCAAGCTCATCGAGGGCGAGGCGCCCATGCTGGCGCGCCTGGGGCTGACGGAAAACGAGACGGACATGATCGAGCACGCCGTCCGGGAGATGGAGGCCGAGCTGGACACCGACCGCGAGGCCGCCCTGGCGGACATGCGCTACCGGTTCATCGAGGAGGTCTGCGGCAAATGCGTGGTGAAGCCGAAGGAGAGCCGCGAATACCGGCGCAGCGTGCGCCTGGATTCCATTCTGACGCATAAAATCTGGGCCTTCCCGACCTTCCTGGCGATCATGTTCGCGGTGTTCGGGCTGACCTTCGGGGTCATAGGGAACAACTTGAGCGACCTGCTGACGCTGGGCATCGAGCGCTTGAGCGGCCTGGCCGACAGGAGCCTGACCGCCTACGGGATCAACCCCGTGGTGCACTCGCTGATCATCGACGGCATTTTCTCGGGCGTGGGCGCGGTGCTGAGCTTCGTGCCGGTCATCGTCACGCTGTTCTTCTTCCTGTCCATCTTGGAGGACAGCGGCTACATGGCCCGGGTGGCCTACGTGATGGACAAGCCCCTGCGCAGGATCGGGCTTTCCGGGCGCAGCTTCGTGCCCTTGCTGATGGGCTTCGGCTGCACGGTGCCCGCGGTGATGGCCACGCGCACGCTTTCCAGCGAGCGGGACCGCAAGATGACCATCCTGCTCACGCCCTTTATGAGCTGCATCGCGAAAACGCCCATCTACGCCCTGTTCACCGCCGCGTTTTTCCCGAAGTACCGGGCCTTCGTGATGATGGGCCTGTACGTCATCGGCATCGCGCTGGGGGTGCTTTCCGGCCTCGCGATGAAGAAAACGGCCTTCCGGGGCGCCTGCGTCCCCTTTGTGATGGAGCTGCCGAACTACCGCTTCCCCTCCGCGAAGACCGTGGCGCGCCTGTGCTGGGACAAGGCGAAGGACTTCATCCAGCGGGCCTTCACGGTGATCTTCCTGGCGGCGGTCGTCATCTGGTTTTTGCAGTCGTTCGACTTCCGCATCAACCCCGTGGAGGACAGCGCGCGGAGCATGCTGGCGGCCATCGGGCGGGGCCTGGGCAAGCTATTCGTCCCCCTGGGCTTTTCGGATTGGCGGATCTCCACGGCGCTCATCACCGGCTTCACCGCGAAGGAGACGGTCATCAGCACCCTGGCGGTGCTCACCGGCGGGGACGGCGCGGCGCTGGGCGATACGCTGCACGGCCTGTTCACGCCCCTGGCGGCGTTCAGCTTCCTTGTTTTCACGCTGCTGTATACGCCCTGCGCCGCGGCCGTCGCCACGGTCAGGCGCGAATGGGGCGGCATCAAAGGCACGCTTGTGGTCGTGCTGTTCCAGACGGGGCTCGCCTGGGCCTGCGCCTTCGGGGTGTACCAGGTGGGAAGGCTGGTGGGGCTGGCGTGAGCGCGATGGATTTTATCATTCTCGGCGCGATTGCGCTTATCGTTGCTTGCATCGTCGCGGGGATGGTCCGCAGGAAGAGGCGCTGCAAGGGCGGCTGCGCCGGGTGCCCCTACAGCGGGCAATGCGGGAAATAAAGAGAACGGGGCAGTTCGAGGTGAACTGCCCTGTTTTGATGGATTGCGAATGACCCTACATAAACCACAGCGCCACCCGGCGGAACACCGCCAGGAGCCCGCCGAAATCGAAGAAATACCAGGGCACGGCACTGCCCGCCGGCATGCCGTCGTATTCCAGCAGGAAGGGCTGGGTGTACAGCACGCCGCCGTTCCCAAAGAGTTCGGCGCGCACATAAGCGCCCAGGCCTTCGCAGGCGCTTAGTTCGATGGAGGGGCCTTTGGCGACCACCTTGCCGTCGGAGACCCAGTGCACGGCCAGGGCGTTATCGGTTTCGAGGGTGATCTTGCCCGCCTCCACGGTGATCTTCGTGACCATGGGCTCATCGGCTTCCCGGTCGGCTTTCCATTCGCTGCCCAGCGTGAGGCCGGTCTCTTCTGCCCACTGCGCCAGTTCGCCGGGGTTTTTGATGTCATGGCTGGCCGCGAAGAACGCGCCGGTTTTCAGGCTGGCCTTCAGGTTTTCCACGGTGTTCGCCGGCATGAGCGCCCAAATGAAGCCGGTGTCAATGCCGCCCAGGCCGTGGGTGTCGCTGGTGGCCAGGCCGTAGACGCTGCGGCCCGAGGGGGCGAGGTTCGTCAGGAGCTTGTCCCACAGCTTGCGGTCGTTGCGGGTCTCGCCGTCCGACTTGGAGTTGACGTCGATCCCCAGCAGGGCCGGGTATTTCTCCAGCAGCCGCTGGATTTTCGTAACATAATACTTGCCCATCAGGCCCTCGTAGGCGTCCGCGGTCGATTTCTCGTCCTGGGCCGTGTAGCGCCCCACGTGGTTGAGCACGCACAGGCCGCCCCGCTTGTCCACCTCGCGCACGGGGGTCTCGTAGTCGCTGGTACCGCCCAGGAAGCCGTGGCCCCAGTCCGCGAACCAGCTGTTCACGTGGGCGTTGTTGAGGGAGGTCGGGTTCTGCTCGTTGCCGAAGGGCACGCGCAGCATGCCGCGTCCGTCCCGGCCCGCGCCCGCGGAGATCGCCTGCCAGCGCGCCTGCGTCAGGGGCGCGGCCGCGCGGTCGCCGTCCTTGGTCAGGTTGAGCACGGTCTGGATCAGCTTGGCGTTGTTGAGCTCGGTCCAGCTTCGGTCCACCGTGCCGTGGTCCGTGATGGCCAGGAAGTCGTAGCCCAGCTCGTAGTGGCGCTCCACCATGTCCGCCAGGCTGTTGTTGCCGTCGGAAAGCGTTGTGTGCGTGTGCAGGTTGCCGCGCCAAGGCTTATCGGTTCCCCAGTCCACCCCGGCGTAGGGATTTTTGACGGTGAAGCCTGTCCCGGCGGCGGAAGCGCCGAGGCCGATACCGGCCAAGAGCAGGCAGGCCGCCAGGAAAGCGGCAAGGGTCCGGCGAAGTCGTTGCATGGTGTTTGCTCCTTTACCTTCTATTTTTGTTGTGTTGTATGATTACCACGGCGAGGGCTTCGGGGTATCCCCGATGGCATAGAGGGCCACGTCGCCGCCGAACACGGCCACGACGCCGCCGAAATCCCCGGTGCAGACCATCGTGCTGTTGGCGAACAGGGCGAGGATTGTTTTGGTCTCCGCCGGGACGCTGCCGAAGTTGTTGGTGAACACGGCGTAGCGCGGCCGCAGCGCCGCAGCGAGGTCGATCGACGTGGAGCCGCCGTAGCCGTGGTGCCCCGCCTTGAGCAGGTCCACCCTGCCGATTTGGCCGCAGAGGAGGAACTCGTCACCGTTGTCCCCCCAGTTGATGTCCCCGGCCAGGAAGGCGCGCCTGCCCCCCGCCTCGGCCAGGACTCCCAGGGAATTGCCGTTTTCGCCGGCGGTTTTCGGGCGCGGGTCGCCGGCGAAGCTATTGAGGATGGTGAGCGTGAACGCGCCCAGCGCGAAGGGCTCGGTGGGCATATCCTGCACGACGGGGACATTCTTCTTCGCGCAGGCGTCCAGCATCTGTTGGTAGACCTCCTCGTTGTCCCAGCCGAGCTCCGTTTCGTTCATGCCCTCGTCGCTGTAGCGCTGGAGGAAGGCCTTCTTCACGGTGATGTCCGGGTCGGCCAGGAGGGTATCGAAGCCGCCGATGTGGTCGGAGTGGGCGTGGGTGCCCAGGATGAAGTCCAGCACGGCCTTGCCGTCCGGCCCGGCCGCCGCGCGTTTGACGTAGTCGCGGACGTAGTCCTCAAAGCCGGTGAGGTTCAAATCGGGGGCGTTCTTGGGGTTGTCGCTGTCCTCGGCGCAGTCCACCAGGGCGAACCGGCCGTCGCTTTCCAGCAGGATGGCGTCGCTGCCGCCGGTGGCCAGAAAGTGAATCTTCGCGCCAGAGAGCGTACTCACGTAGGCCGGCAGGCCCGCGCGGAGCATGAGCTCCTCTTTGTCTATCGCCTGCGTGACGCAGCGCCGGACACCGCCGGAGGTGAACATCACCGCAAGGCCCAGCAGAAAATACGCCACGGCGTTCCAGCAGACCTTCAGCCAGGTGAGAACGAGCATAGCGGAGACCTCCAAACTTTTCATTTATCTTTTGTAATATAGCACATTTTCGAAGGTGATGCAAGCTATTTTCAGGAGGTTCCTTGCGAAATTATTCTTTCTCCCCGCGCACCAGGCCTATCACCGCCTGCAGCTTGGCCAGCAGGGTTTGCTCCAGCTCGTTGACGCTGTTCAGGGTATCCCTGACGCTCGCGTTGACCGCGAGCAGCTTGTCGACGTCGTTCGTGTTCGCGATGGCGGCCTGGATTTTTTCGCCCTCCGCGTTCATGATGTGGGCCAGGGCGGCCTCCCCCAGGGCGATGCTCCCCATGATCCGCGCCGCCGCCTCGCAGACGTCCTTACAGGGCTCCGGGGGAGGCTGAGGCGGAGGAGGCGGGCTCGGCGGGCAGGGCGGCGGCTCCGGGGGGCACACCACGTCGCAGAGGGCGCGGTTGTTTTGCGAGCACTCATAGGCCAGCGCGAGCAGCAGCATCTTCAGCTCGTCTCTCATGGCCTCATACTTTCTAGCGTTGGTCTGTTTTCATCTATATGAAGCCGCCGTGGCAAATTTGACGGCGCCGCATATGATGGAGGGAAGAATCCTTTCCATAGAGGGCGCTTCATATCTTGGATAAGGGAGCGGGTTTTTAGGATGTCAATGCCCCGTATTGAAATTCCGACAGTGACGGAAGAAAACGCACTGGCGAATATCGTCGCCTCCATCGCCCTCGAAGAAGCCGCGCTCGCCCACATCATCAACGCGGAGGGCGAAAAGATCCAGAGGGTCGTGGGGACCTTCGTGCCGGAGGGCGAGACGGAGCCCCTGCCCATCGGGGGGACCCCGGCGGACGCGGAGGATATGCAGGCCATCAACACCACCGTGGGCGACATGATGGAGACGATCTCGAACATCGAAGCCTCCCTGCATAACAAGCTGCGCACGGTGCTGGCCGTGCTCGTGGTCCCGCCGGCGGCATAGGCAAAATACGTATTGGAATGGAGCGGATCCCCCATGTCGATGCCCGTAATTGACCTGGAAGACATTGAGCCGAGGGAAGCGCTGGCGGCCATCATGGCCTCCATCGCGCTGCAGGAGGCCGCCGTCGCGCACGTCCTGAACGCCGAAGGCGAGAAAATCCAGGCGGTGGTCAACCTGGAGGACGCCACCCTGGAGGAATTGCAGGGCATCAACGAGTCCGTCAGCGGCCTGGTGGACAGCGTGTCCTCCCTGGCGGGCGAAATACAGAGGAAGCTGCGCACGGCCATGGAGGCCCTGTACCCCGGCGAGCTGCCGGAAATCGCCGCGACGCTGACCGTCCGTATCATCGACGAGGGGGGGAACCCCGTCAACGCGGCGGGCGCGGAATTCACCCTGATCAGCAACACGAACCCCGCCGTGCAGTTCACGTCCTTCCCGGTGGGCAGCGCGGTGCGCGTCAACAACGTCCCGCCGGGGTTATATACGCTGCAGCAGACCAACCCGGCGGACGGCCACGTGATCGACCCCGACCCCCACTGCGTGGAGGTGCTCAGCGACGGCTCCATACGCTTCGACGGCGCGGACGCCGCCATACACC
>WQTL01000403.1 GCA_009786275.1 Bacillota bacterium
CTCGATCACGCTGCGCTCCAGGCGGCTGAGCTGCGAATGCATGGCCTCCATGATGCGCCGGGTCTCCTCCATGGCCGCGAAGATGTCCTGGGGGTCCATCCCCCGCGCCCCGGGGATCAGGAAGTCCTCCGGCAGCGCCTCCTCCCACACCCTGGCGCTGCGGCGCATGGCCGAGGCCACGCGGTGGCTCACGCATACGGACACGTAGGTGCGGAAGCTTGCGCCCTTCCCCGGCTGGAAGCTGGAAACCGCGCTGAGAAAGGCCAGCTTGCCCTCCTGCAGCAGGTCCTCCCGGGAGCCCAGGCGGCCCTTGCCGGGGTGGGCGAGCGCGAACTCCACCCGGGCATGGATGACCGGCAGCGTGCGCTCCAGCAGCAGGCCGAAGGCATCGGCGCTGTTTTCGCTGCCATCGCCGCGCTGGATAACGGCCACGAGGGCCTCGTCGCTGCTTGCAGCTAAGCTGTCGGCGGGCAAATCCATGGCAAACCTTAAGCCTTTCCAAACGGCTACAGTTTAATCATACCGTATCGTGAGCGGTTTGTCAACAATTATTTTTATGATTTGAAAAAATAATGCAGAAAGGGGGCCGCCCGCCGGGCTTTGCGCTATAAAAGCGCCTGCCCCGCCTCCCAAAACCCCTCCCAGGGGTCCTTCCGGCGCAGGCGCTTCAGCGCTTCGGCCCTGCCGACCCCCGCCGGCGCGACTTTCCCCAGCTCGCCCCAGGCGATGGGCATGGACACCGGCAGGCCTGCCCGCTTGCGCAGCGAGTACGGCGCGGCGCTGGTGGCCCCCCGGGTGTTGCGGATCCAGTCGACGAAAATCCGGCCCCTGCGGCTGGCCTTGCGCACGTTGCCGGTGTAGCGCTCCGGCCAGGTGCGCTCCATGATTTCCACAATGCCCTTCGCGAAATTACGAAAACTCTCCCAGTCCGGGGCGGGGCGGAAGGGCACGACCACGTGGTAGCCCTTCCCGCCGCTGGTCTTCAAAAAGGACTTCAGGCGCAGCCCGTCGAGGATGCCCTTGAGGTCACGCGCGCCCTGCCGCACGGCCTCCAAATCCAGGCCCTCGTCGGGGTCCAGGTCGAAGACCATCACGTCGGGCTTTTCCGGCTGCGCCGCGCGGCTGCCCCAGATATGGAACTCGATGGTGTTCCTCTGCACCTCGGTGAGTAGCCCGGCGATGTCCCCGATGGCGTAGTAGCTCTCCTTGTCGTCGTCCGGGTGCTTTTTGAAGAAGCACTCGCCGTCCGTCCCGCCGGGGCAGCGCACCGTACTGAGATACCGCCCGCTCACATAGGGCAGCATGCGCGGCGCGGCCTTTTGATAGTACAGGGCTAAATCGCGTTTCGTGGTTTCCCCGGAAATTTTTCTGTCCGGGTGCGTGATTTTTACGCCCTCAATGACGCAATCGTCCACCTGCGCCTCATCCTCTCTCTTTACTTCCGTGATATTTTTGTCCGTGCGCAAACCCTTGAACTTCGCCTGGCGCAGCAGGCCCTCGCGGGTCCACTCGGCAAAGGCGATTTCGGCGGCGTACCTGGCTTGAAGCCAATGGATTGTTTCGCCCGCCCGCGCCTTCGGGGCTTCCCGGAAGGGGGGCGTTTTCCGTATGATGGGCTTGAATTTCGCCTCGAGCTCCGCCATGTCGCGCCGCGAAAAGCCGCCCGCGCGCCCGCAGCAGACCAGCGCGCCCTCCCGGTACACCCCCAGCAGTAGCGAGCTGACGCCCTCCGTCCGCTTGGCCGAAATGGTGTAGCCGCCGACGACGAACTCCTGCCGCGCCGCGCACTTGAGCTTCACCCAATCGCCGCCCCGCGTGCCGGTGTAGGCCGAATCCGCCCGTTTGCCGACGACGCCCTCCAGCTTCGCGCCCCGGGCCGCCTCCAGCAGGGCCTCGCCCTGCCCCTCGATATGCACGCTGTAATGCAGGGGCTCGGGCGCGTTCGCAAGCAGCCGCGCGAGCGTTTCTTTTCGCTTAACCAGGGGCAACGGACGCAGGTCCGCGCCGTCCAGAGCAAGTATATCAAAAATAATATATTGCAGGGACTTGCCCGCCGGGTTTTTGAGATAGCTCTGCAGGGCCTGGAAATCCGGGCGGCCGGCGCTGTCGGCCACGGCCATTTCGCCGTCGAGCACCATGGCGCGCCCGCCCGCGAATGCGGTCAGCGCCTGCGCCGCGGGCCGGAATTTGTGCGCGTAGTCGCTGCCGCTGCGGGTCAGCAGGCGGGCCTTGCCGTTCTCCACGAAGCTGAGGATGCGATAGCCGTCGTATTTCAGCTCGTAGAGCCAGCCGTCGCCTTCGGGGATGGTTTGCACAAGCTTGGCGAGCTGGGGGTCCGCGCTTTGGAATGGGTTTTGCGCAGGGACGTCCGGAGGCCGTCCCCTACGATCATCCTCTTTGATCAGCAGCCAATTCTTACCCTCCATGCGCACCAGTGTCCAGGCCCCGGTGAGCTTCTTGCCGTGGAGCACGAACTTGACGCTGCCTTCTTTCATATCGAGGGGCTCGTAGGTTCCTTCATCCCAGATGGACACCGTGCCCGCGCCGTATTGCCCCGGGGGGATGGTCCCCTCGAAATGGCGGTACTCCAGAGGGTGATCCTCCACCTGCACGGCCAGGCGCTTCTCCGTGAGCGACGGCCCCTTGGGCACGGCCCAGCTCTTCAGCGCGCCCTCCCACTCCAGGCGGAAGTCGTAGTGTTCCCGGCGGGCGAAATGGTGCTGGATGACGTAATGGAGCTGCTTGCCGGACTTGGCGGGCTTGCCCGCGGGTTCGTTGGTGATGGTAAAATTTCTCTTTTGATTGTATGCGTTCATACACATACTATCCCCAGGGAGGGGTGCATCTATGCCCGCGCAAAAAAGCGTACTATCCTTCGGCCTGGTGGCCATTCCGATCACGCTGCATGTGGCCGTGCAGGAGAGCGGCGTGGGCTTCCATCAGCTGCACAGGGAGGACCAGCGCCGCATCCGCTATAAGAAGGTCTGCGAGGGCTGCGGCAGGGAGGTCAAACAGAGCGACATCGTCAAGGGCTACGAGTTCGAGAAGGACCGCCACGTGGTCGTCACCGACGAGGAACTCGAGGCCATCAAGACGGAGAAAGAGAAGGCCATCCAGATCCTGCATTTCGTGGAGCCCGGCGAGCTCGGCAGCGTAAGCTACGCCGGGGCGTACTACGCCCTGCCGGGGCCGGGCGGCGAAAAGGCCTTCGAGCTGCTGCGGCGCGCCCTGATCGACGAGGGCAAGATCGCGGTGGGAAAGACCGTGCTGGGCGCGAAGGAGGCGCTCATGGCCGTTTTGCCCACCGAGGCGGGCCTGACGGTGCAGTCCCTGTACTTTGCCGACGAGATCAGGGAGCCGCCCGCGCCCCTGGCGGCGCCGAAGATCGCCGCGCAGGAGCTCGCCATGGCCCGCAAGCTGGTGCAGTCCATGGACGCGCCCTTCGACCCGGCGTCGTACAGGGACGAATACCAGGCCAAGCTGAAAAAGCTCCTGGAGAGCAAAATATCCGGCGAGGGCTTCCCCCCGGCGGCGCATGTAAAATCCGGGCAAGTGAACGTGACGGATTTGATGGAGGCCTTCCGGCAAAGCATAGAGCAGGCGGGGACGAAGGCGAAAGCGAAGGGGAAAGCGAAGAAGGGTTGATATTTATATGCTCCCCCCGGTGCTGCGGCAAGTATGTTTATATGTAGAGACGCACGGCAGTGCGTCTCCGCACAAATGCCGGTTTTTTCGGGAGACGCACGGCAGTGCGTCTCCGCACAAATATCAGTTTTTTCGGGAGACGCACTGCCGTGCGTCTCTACAGACAAATTGCCCTACACCCTCCGCTTCAGCCCCGCCTTGTCCATCGCCAACCCCAGCAATACAAACAGCGCCGCGCTGCCCGCCGTTTGCAGCAAATTGAAGGGCAGCGTCAACAAAGCCGCCGCCCGGCTGGCCATGATCCACTCGGCCAGGAAATAGCCGCCCAAAGTGATGGCGGCGGCAGGCAGCAGGGCCAGGGCGTTGCGCGGGCATACGATCTTATCTTTTTTCGCGCTGAAAAGCAACGCGATGCAGGTTTTGATGATCACGGAGGGGAGGGCATAGCGCACCGCGTCGGTGAGCAAATCGGCCAGGCCCGCGCCAATGGCCCCCGCCAGCGCGGCATAGGGCCCCGGCAGCAGGCAGGCCGCCAGGAAGATCAGCGAGTCGCCGAAATGCAGGTAGCCGCTGGAGCCGGGCAGGGGGATATGGCCGACATAGGCGGTGAACACAATGATAAGCGCCGCCAGCAGGGCGGTCATCACGGGATATCGAAGCTTCTTGCTCACGTCAGTAACTCCTTCAGGTGCGGCTCGAACGGGACGCCGTGCTCCTTGGGGCATGAAAGGCGCGCGGCTTCGGCCAGGGAGGCCTCGAGGAAGCGCATGGCCCGCCGCACGGAAATGTCGAGGCTGCCGCCCCGCAGCAGGCCGCCGCACAGCGCCGAGGCGAACAGGTCCCCCGTGCCCGACCACGAGCCCGCTATGGCGGGGGATTCGTAGACCGTCAGCGCGCCGTTTTGCCATGCCGCGTTGCAGACGGAACTCCCTCTATGCCAGCCGGTGACGACGACAATGGGCGCGGGCAGGTTCGCGCATATTTGTTTGAGGGCATTCTCCTGCTCGCAATCGGAGCCATGCAGGAATACATCGTAGGGCGTGCCGGTGAGCAGGCAGGCCTCGGTGACGTTGGGGGTGAGCACGTCCGCCCGGGCGGCGAAATCGCGCATGGCGCCGCAGAAAATCTCGCCGAAACAGGGGTAGCGCGCGCCGTCGTCGCCCATCACGGGGTCGGCCAGCAGGAGGGTGCCCGGCGCGCGGAAGGCGTCGATGATGGCCCGCGCGGCGGCGAGCTGCTCGATAGTGGACATGAAGCCCGTGTAGATGCCATCGAGCGTGACGCCGTGCGCCTTCCACAGGGCGGGGTATTCCCGCAGCAGGGGCTCGCAATCCAGAGCCGCGAAGCGAGGAAAGCCCGTCTGGTTGGTGAAGACGGCGGTGGGGACGGGGCAGCACTGGACGCCCATCACGGAAAGCACCGGCAGCGCCGCCGCAAGCGAGCAGCGCCCCAGCCCGGAGATATCCTGTATGACGGCGACGCGTTTATTCATCATCATTTTTTTCATAGGTGTAGTCGATCACGCCCGCCCCTTCCGGGTATACCCGTCCGAAGAGCGCCGCGCCCGCCTCCTGTGTCATGGTGCTGAGCCCCAGGGTCCCCAGCTGCGCCTTGCTGTTCCACAGCTTCATGATCGCCTGGTGCTTCAGCGGAACGCTCTGCGCGCGCACCCCCAGGCGGTAGCGGGACTCGTCCCGGAGGAGGGGGCTTTCGGGCCACACGGCGTAGCTGTGCAGCAGCAGGGGGGTCATCACCCCGGGGGAGAGGACCTGCCCATAGTATACCCAGCCGTCGGCGGGGTCGTAGAACCAGGCGTCCTCGGGCCGCGTCCATTCGGCGATGGGCCGCAGCCCGCCCGGCTGCAGGTTCACGGGGGCGGATTGGTCCTCGCTGAACTTGTGCACGCTGGCCTGGGTGACGTCCCACTGGTAGAATTCGTAGGAGAGCCCGGTGAGGGAGGGGGGCCTCTGCGTGGGCCGCCGGGGGGCGGTGCTGTCCACCGCGACGTGCAGCGGCTGGTAGGAGACCTTGCCCGCGTCGTTGATATAATAGAAGCCCGTGTAGCTGTAGATCACCATGCCCAAATCGTACTGCTCGATGTCCTCCGGCAGCAGCACGCTGATATCCGGGATAGGGGAATCGGGGTCGGCGATGATGGTTTTTTTCTCGAAGACCAGCAGGCGGCCGCCGTCGCTGTCGCCCCCGGGCAGGCGGCGCGCGGGGAGCTTCTGCCCCAAGGCGTCCTCCCAACCGGCCCCCGCCTTGCAGAAGCCGCCGCTCACCAGTTGCTGCAGGGCCTCCTCCCGGGAGACCGTGCGGGGGCTCCAGGTTTCGCCGGGCTCGCGGAAGGGCCTGACCGTCACTACGCGGCCGTTTTCGTCCCGGCTGGCGGTGAGGAGGGTCTCCTCCAGGCGCATGCGCAGCAGCACGGGCTCCGCGCCGGTGTGCACGGCGGCCACGGGCCTATCGTAGAGATAGCCCGGGGAGAGCTTCGTCTCGTCCCGGCGGTCCGGGTCCAGCACCGCCACCTCGTCCGCGCCGGGCAGGCGGCCCTCCAGGGTGCGCAGCATGGGCACGCCCTGCGCCATGATCGTCACCACGGCGCCCGTCACCGCCACGGCCAGGCAGGCCACCAGGACCGCCACATAGGGCCAGCGGCGCAGGGGCCGGGGCTCCTCCTTGCCCAGCGCGATATCCGCTTCGCGCCGCAGCGCGCGCAATCTGCGGGCGGCGACCCAGGAAACAAAGCGAAGCCGGGCGATGCCCAGCCGGAGGGTGACCGCCCCCTTGCGCGCGGGTTTGTCCCCGCGGGGGCCGGTGTTGCCGTCATATGAGGGCATGCCGTTCACGTCCCTTGCGCTGCAGCCTCTTCCTCTTTTTCTTTTTCAGATCCGGGTGCTCCCTGTTCGCCCAGCGGCGCAGGGCCGCCGCCGAGACAAGCAGCGCCCCGGCCAGAATCGCCAACCCCCAGCCGTAGGCCTGGAGGAAGGAGATCACATAGCCCACCCCCGGCAGCACGGCCAGCTTCACGCCCAGGATGTGCGTGATGTTGATGAGCATGCTGTCCGGCCCGGCGTCCCCCCCGCGCTTGGTGCGGAACAGGGGGAGATCGTTGTCGTTGTTCTCCACGCGCTCGTGTACGATGCGGGTCAGGCGGGTGCCCGGCTCGCCGCGCACGGCATAGTAGGTAATGATATCCCCGGGATGGATTTTGTCGCTGGCCCGGGTAACGGTGACCAGCAGGGAGCCCCGCGGCACCTGTTTGAGCATGGCGTTGGTGGTCTCCACGAAGAAGCGCACCCCCAGCACGCCGTTGGAAGCGAAGGTATTCAGCAGCAGCATGACGCCCAGCAGGAAGCCGAGGGCCACCACGGCGCAGTAGAACCCGTTGGCGGTCCTGCGCAAATTGCCCGCCTGGCGGCGGGTCATGGGCGCGGGCGGCTCCTTCACCGGCGCGAGCACCTCCCCGGCCAGCTGGTCCACTTCCTCCACCAGAGCCTGCCCCCCCGGGGAAAGCCCGCCGGGCGGCTCCGCCGTTGGGGCG
>WQTL01000404.1 GCA_009786275.1 Bacillota bacterium
CACATCATGGAAAAGCTGTCTGCGCTAGGCTACATCAGCTACACCCTTGATAAGACAACAAAGAAACTTAGCTATACGATCAAGGACTGGGTGGTAGAATGCTCCGGCGCAGCCTGTGCTGATGGGGCCATCTACACCACCGATGGCTATGGTTTTCTCTGCCTTCCCCGTAATATTACGCAGCGGCTGGCAGAAGCGCAATATCAATTTGAAGAATCGGACGCGTGGATGGATCTCTGGTGCCATACGGTATGGCAAGATTTCCGCAACGCGTTTTCATATAACGTGCCTATCGTGCAATTTGGCTGCGATGGCGCGGCATTGACATTAGAAAAACTCGGCGTCCGCTGGGGCTGGGAAAAGACGAAAGTGTGGCGGTTCCTCCAGAAACATGGGGATGTCTTCCCGCTGCGCAAGCTGCCCGGCTCCTACGGCTGCCTGGTTTTCAATGCTGTCCTGGGAGGCGGTGGACAGCTACGATCCCGCGTCCTACGGCTGGCAGCCCGCGCCGGAGCTTGCGCCGCGCTTTAACTTTGGGGCCAGCGCGGCTGGCGGGGCGAGGATGGCTGTGCCGGTGAAGATGGCGTAGGCAGAGCTATATCAACACAGCCCGGCGGGGATCATCTCCCTGCCGGGCAAGCTTTTTTCACGTGTCCGTCCGCACATCGTCCCAATCCGCGCCCTCGCAGCCTCCGACCAGCCATTCGGTTGCGCGGTGCCACTCCATCGCCACGCCGCCGTCCAGGCCCGCCGGGGCTTCCCGTCCATTAATGCGGGCGTCAACGCAGGCCCAGTCGCAGCGCAGGATCAAATCCGCCGCGTCGAGGAGTTCTTCCCGGCTTCTCATTTTTACGCGCGCAAGCAAATCCGTCAGGCCGTCCAGATTCCAGATCAACTTGCCCATGCGGGATACATCGCATATTTTATCTGGCCAGCCAAGTTCCTCGAAAAGGCCAAGCGCCCACAACAGCACATGGCAGCATTCATAGCGCCAACTGAAGTTTGCGAGGTCTTGCTGCGTAGGCTTTTTCTCGGCCAGATACGTTTTTTCATTCGGGGTGAGGGCGTCGTTCAGTCCGCCGCCGAGATACTCGTTAATTTTGTGCAGATATTTTTGCGCGCCCTTCCACTTTTCGCCGCCGCCCCGGGCCTCGCTGTAGACGCACGCGCCGAACATGGCCAGCAGCCGCTTTGCTATCTCTTCGGCAGAGCGCGGCTTTGCCTCGGCCTCCGGCACGGCGACGTACAGCTGCGGCAGATACGGAATGCCCTTTTCCTCCAGTGCCGCGATGGAACGCGCCCGGCGGGCAATGTCGGCGGGCGATTCCTCAAAGCGGCTGTCGAGGAAATCCGCGTTGGCGATGGGCGTATATTCCTCGAAATCGCTCTTGCCCTCGCTGGAATACACGAGCTTGCCGTCGGCGCTAAACAGGCGCATATCTGGCATCAGCACCAGGGCGTTGATTTCCCCCGCTGCCGCGAGCATACTGTTAATGATATAATTCGTGCGGTCTTCATTTTCATCAAGCTCGAAAGTGCTGCCCGCCAGGCAGTTGAAGGCCTGAATTTGCCGCAGCACACTTTCGCGCAGCTCGGGATTTTCACATTGAAACGGCACCTGCGCGAAGAAATTGCGCATCCCGGCGAGATGCCCGCGCATAAATTTCTGGTCGCTGTTGACGCTGAAGGCGATCTCAGAATCATCCTTCAGCTTGATCGTAAAATGTTCGCCGTCAGCGTCGATGACTGCCTCGGTCATGTCGGCAAAGCTGGCGATGAGCGCGGCCTTGACCCGCTCTGGCTTGCCGATGAGGGTGTAAAGGGTGATGTGGGATTCCATAGCTTGCTCCCTAAATATAATTTTTCGTTCGGTTCAAGTCCGTGATATACATCGGGTTATCCTCGCGCATGCGTTCCAGCACGGCTTGCGCTTGCGCTTTGTCGGCCATGACAACATCCAACTCCGCTTGGGTGATGCCCACCACTTGCAGGAAATCCAGGCGGCCATGCACGGTATCTGTGCCCGGCAGCGCGGGGTCGGATACGATCAGCAGTCCGGTTAGCTTGCTGTCAGAGCCAACCTTGATGGGGTTCCCGCCGCCGGAAATGTACTGAAAGGGCTCAAAAAAGCGCTTGGAGGTGAAGGTGTACCGCGCCAGATTCGCCAGCATATCGATGGCCCACATGAAGTCGGCTTCCTCGCACATGGGCAGGCGGATGGTCATCTCATAGCCCCATTTGCTCCACTCCCCGCCGAAGGACTCTTCATTGACATAAAGCTCCGACATGCCATAGGTGACGAGATGCAAATGATCCCGCGCCTCGTAGACACTGTAGCCGTCCAGGTACTGGTCTCCGCCGAATATCGCACGGGCATGAAGATTTGTGCCGTAATGCCGCGGCTGTTGCCCGGGATACAGCGGCTCCAGACAGGCGTCGATGGCCTCCCAGCCGGGGGCCCAGTCTTCGATTTCGGCCGCTTTTTGTTTGTATTGGTCAAGTGTCATAATCTACTCCTCCCCCGGCGCGAACGCCTCTTCCCGAAACCGCCCCTTCTCGTCCCGCGCAAAAGCCGTGCCAGCGGGCGTACGCAAAAGCGGGATGATCCCCGGGTCGTCGTTGCAGATGGTGTTCAGGTCGTAAACGCCGGAATTATCCGGGTTGTTGGCGTAATCGTCGTCCTCGTCCCCGGTAAAGAATCGCCAACCGCTGTCGCCGCTGTAGTCCGGGGCCTCGCGGTACATATAGCCCACCTTGCAGCCGTCCACTGTGATACGGTCCGTGGCGAGGCAGCCCTTCGGGCCATCCCAGCCGTGCAGCATAGGGATGATCTCTTTCGCGGCCAGGTGATATTTTTTGCCGTTGCGGTTGTACTTCGGCCAGCCGTACACGCGCCATATGCCGTCCTCGGCGGTGAGCGCACGGGCGAGGTTCAGCTGAATCCCAAGGAAAGGCGCGGCGGCGGTTTCGGCCTCGTCGTTGTCGCACATCTGCCGGTAGCAGTAATACACCGCGCCGCAGACGCAGGCAAGGGCGTACTCGCCCCAGTTGTCGTAGTACGCCGCCGCCCGGAAGGCCATGGAATCCGTTGCCTCCCAAAAGCGCTCCTGCGTGATGAACCCAGCGGCATAGGCGCGGCGGCACATGCCGATGCGCTCGTTGATGTCCCAGGCGAGAAAGCCGTTGCTGCCGGTGATGTCCCGCAGCTTTTCGGCGAAGCGCATGGAGGCCTCGAACGACTTACGCCCTGCTTTGTTTCGCTCGTCGAGATCAAATTCCGGGCAGCCTGCCCAGAAGGTCCGGAAGGTGTCATACTCATCATAGCTGCGATAAAAATCATTCAAAGCGTCCCACAGCGAGGCGTCGTCTGTGATGCCGAACAGCTTGTTCAGATGCCCACGCAACGCGGCCCTATCTTCTTCGTTGGCGCACTCAAACAGCGCCTCGTGGCCCATGTTTTGCGGAATACCCGGGGCCATCCGGCAGGAGGACAGGCCCGACAGCAGCAAAATGAACTTGCGGCGGTCGTTCTCAAGGGTGCCGCCGGTCGGCCAGTCGATGGCTTCCATCTCGGCGCGGAAGGCGCGCAGGTTGTCCAGCACCGGCTGGATTGCGTCAGGGGCGGGCTTTTTCTTTTTGTTGAACATGGTGCTCTCCTTTACCGCAGCACATAGTCGTCATCAAAGCCATAGGCCAACGAAATTTTGCAGCCCGGCTGCGTGAGATCCGCGCCCTGCTCTTTCGCCGAGCAGATCACGCTCCAGATGGAGCTGAAGCCAATGAAGTCGCGGTACATCTCGTTGGTCACGTCGCCCGAGCGGAAGGCGTCATAGAGCGCCGCCTTTACGGCATAGTAGGCGGGCAGCTGCGTCAGATAGACCTCCCGCTCCCAGTCGGCGGCGCGGACAACGACGCTTTCGCCGTAGTCAATGTCAGCAAAGCTGTTTTGGGCGCAAAGCTCCGGCACATAGGCGCAGATTTCCGCCGCCAGATCCTTGTCGCCGATGGCTTTGCCCACGGCGTCGGCCCAGCGGTCCCTGTCGTCAAAGCCGGAAAACATCCGCAGCGCGGTGCGCGTATGCGCTTGAATTTGCGCCGTGGCGTAGGGGTAGGGCCGGCGGGTGTCATCCTCCTGCACCAGGAAAATGAATTGTTTGTAGGAGCGCATGGAACCGGCTTCCGTCGGCTCCCATGCTTGCACAAGCGCTTGCAGCTGTGCCGAAAGCGCGGGGATACATTCGTCGTTGACACGGCATTCGCCGGTGGCCTCGTCGCCTACCTTCGCGCCGTATAGCTTGACCCACGCGATCTTTTGGTTGCCCAGCCGCGCCGCCACGCCTTCCCGCACGGTATCCCAAAAAGGCGGCTGCTCCCCGGTTGATTTCCCCATGCCGATGCCGTCGCTGGCGTAAGCGGTCCAGCGGTGCTCATGCCCATTGTACTGCGATGTGAGCGGCCGCGGGTTTGCCCCGCAGTCGCAATGCACCTCCCGGCAGCCAAAGGACTCCCGCATCACGATTTTAATCTCGCGCATGAAGCCGGCGGTAAACGAAAACAACGCCCACTTCATGGCGTTTTCCTGGCTGTCCCCAAACCCGGCTGAGCACTCGAACAGCTCTCTGTCCCATTGATCGCAGTTGACATGGAAGTAGATCACTGCCTTATTGTCCGTCAGCTCGGCGATTTCCGGGCGCACGCCGACGCCCATGCCGGGGAAGCGCAGCACGTCGCCCTCAACGACGACGCCTTCCTTTTCGTGTTGTTGGTACAAGATCTCTAACACTGGGTTCATGGTATTCTCTCCTTTTCACTGTTCGATCACGTTGTGCCGCGCCGGGTTCACCACAAAATCGAAGTCCTCGCCCAGCTGGTTTTCCAGGTCCTCGGCGCAATGGGCAAGCTTGAAATCCATCTCTTCTTGATATAACGGCAACAGCTGATAGAAATTCACCTCATTCCCGCCCGGCAGCTTGCACACGGCGGCCTCCTGCCCGAACTGGTAAGGCATGGTGAGCATCACGCCGCAGAGCTGGGTGTTTTCGGCATAGGGCTCGGCTGGGTCGCCCGAAGCCACGGTGTGGCCGTAGCCCAGCCAGGTGTCGCACTCGCCGGGCAGGCGCGCGGTGGATTTCAGCAGGCGGATGGGCCAATACCAGCGCTCGTCGTCGCTTTGGGTTTTCCAATCCGGCGGCAGGCAGATGAACAGCTCGGCGCGTTCAAGCTTGTGCTCCCGCAGTTCTTTGGGCACGTTCATGCGGTGCGCGCCCATGCCCATGGTCACGAGAGTGTAGTAATTGCGCTCCGGCGTGGGTTCGATGATGCAGATGTCCACGTGGATGTCCGGCGACACGATCTCGTGGAACACGTTGGCGAATTCGCCGAAGCGCGCCGCGATGTGGGCCTCTACGGCCTCCATTTCGGCTTCGGTGTAGGTTTCGGGGAGCTGCTTTTTCTTTTTAAAAATCATGACCTGGCCTCCTTGAATTTATGCGCGGTAATAATGGTGTTGCTGTCGATGTCAATTTTCATGCTAACCCGCCTTTCCAGCGCAGCCCAAGCAGCACTGCAACCACCGCAATTTGCAACGCAATGATCATCGGCAGCCCCACCATAAATTTAGCGTGTTTTGTTTTGTGCCGGATCAACAGCATGGTGGTCAGCATAGCCACGGAGCCCCCTAGCACGGATACCAGCAGCAGCGTGCTCTCCCGCACACGCCATTTGTGCTGCCGGGCCGCGCGCTTGTCGTGCGTGGTAAGGATAATTGCCAGCAAACTGATGGCAGCAAGGTAGATTGCTATGTATGTTATTCCTTCCACGGCTTTTTCCCCTTCAGCCAGCCGGTGCTCTGCCAGTGCAGATAATCCGCCGTATGCACGCGCCCAGCCTTGCGCTCACCCTTGTCAATCATCCCCTGCGACAGCTTCATCACAGTAAACAGCGCCTTGATTTTCAGGCGCGGTGTCACGCGTTTGGCAGACAGCACTTTTTTGGCGATCTTCCCACACTGCGCCGTGACAGTGGCCCTGCGCTTTTCGGGCACATCCTCCCATTTCGCAGAAAACAGCGCCTGCTGAATGACATGCGTCCGCGCCACACCCCAAAAGTCGAGACTGTCCTTGATATCCTTGGCGGTTTTGCCCATGCCCTGACCAATGGCATTGGTGATGATCACCGCTTGCTTGCGGAACATCGGACCCTCCGGCGAGTGCGCCATCCACTTGGTGCCGAAGTGGTCCAGCAGGGCCTTCATCTGCGCGGTGACGTGGAATACATAAGTCGGTGAAGTGAACACCAGCAGGTCCGCCGCCAAGATGCTCTCCCAGATCGGCACGGTGTGCGTTCTGTGTGGGCAGACGCTGATGCCCTTGAAAAAGCAGGCCTTGCATCCCGTGCAGAAGGCCGGGCAATCACGCGGGAGAAAATATTCGGTCACGCTGTGGCCCGCGCCCATGGCCGCGAGAAATTCATCCTTCATGGCAAAGGTGCAGCCGCGCTGCTCGGTGCCGTTGATGACGGTGATGTGCATTGCAATGCCTCCCATTATTTCTTCAGTGCCAGCTCGACGCCCTCAATTTTAGCATATTTCCGCAAAGCCGCTTTCACAGCTTTTATGTCTGCCTCGTCCAGTGCGGCCTGCAGATGCTCTGTCCGCAGCAGTGCCGCCGCCAAGCAGAAAAAACTCTTGCTGCGCCCATCGTCGAAACGCGCGAGCATCTCCCGCAGGATGGCAACGCGCTTGTTTTGTTCCGCTATAAACCAGTCAAAGCCATGCACCTTTATTAACCCGTGATTGCAAAATATCCGTTTGTGTGTAACAAAGGAGTCGCGCTCAATTTTTGCCCGGTCAGCATATTTTGCGCAGGGGAATTCCGCGCACTGGCCGCAGGCAGCGAAGCCATGTTTATCTGCACAGCAGGTTTTCATGGAGCAGGGCGGGTGTACGTACTCAAAACCCTCGCCGCCGCAACCAGGACAGCGTGAGCTGCCGTCGGTGTAGTAGCGTGGGCACAGGCCGCAATCGATGCCGCAGCAGCCGAGGGTGGGGTGCTTTTTCATATGGCCCCCCTCACGTCCACAAGCTCGTGATGAACATCGCGCTGGCATCTTCAGCTTTCTTGAACCCGCAGGCTTCGTAAAAATCCAACTCGGCGTTGTACGCCACCACGACGATGCGCAGGTACTCCCGGTAGCGCTCGCGCACAAGCTCCACCAGCCGCCTGCCGATGCCCTGCCCCTGGTATTCCGGGCGC
>WQTL01000405.1 GCA_009786275.1 Bacillota bacterium
CCAGCGAAATCCAGGCGGACAAAGAACAGGCCTACCGCGACAGCTGCGACCGCAACATCGTCGAAAGCCGCAACGGCATCGCCAAACGGCGCTTCGGCCTGGACCGCGTCCTCGCCTACCTTGAAGATGCTTCACAAACCGAAGCCGCCATGGCTGTGTTCGCCATGAACGCCGCCTGCTGCCTCAGGGCGCTTGGCGCCTGTTCCTGCGGCGGCTGAGCTTGTTGAGAGGTTTTTCATAAGAGCCCAGTTACACGTTAGTTACAAATAAGCATTTCCTCAACCCACCCCAGCAACCCCTCCGTGACCTCTCCTTCCTCCGCATGCTCCACCAGCGGTCCGATCAAATAAACCTTACGCCAATCACCTTCGTATTCCCACACCATCTCCTGCAACGCATCCAGCTTAGCCTACAACTTCAAGGTGTTGAAAAGTTTCTATTGACCTGTAAGCGGGACATGCCTTTATTCTTATACCTGCACCCCGCGCTTTTGCTCCTTCGCGCACAATCATTCTCCCTATTTATTCTTCTTCATTGCAGATGTGCGGGGTGCCTACTTTAGAGCATGAAAATGGAAGCCAGGACGTACAAAAAAACCCCCGCGTGAGCCAGTACGGCCTGCACGGGGTCTTTGCTCTGCGGGTAATTCGGCGGGGGCGTTTTCTTCGTCGATGGTGGGGCTGCCTTCCGGTTCCGTGAGCACAGCGACGCCGAACTGAATTTCAGTCACCCTGCCTGCATTGGTGTCCCTGCGCCGCGATTGACTGCGGGAAGCAGACCGCACAACGCGGGCGGTATCATCAGCCGGATGTGAAGGCGGGGGAACTGGTACGACTCTAAAGGCTCCATCGCCTGCACCAAGGCGCTTTTCAGGCGAGAGAATAAGAAGTTGTGATGACTTAAGTTTGGGGTTGCTAACCCTCTAAAAATGTGCTATGATTATGACGATAGAACGAGCGAGGAGGGCTTTCACATGGCTTTCTGTTTTCACTGCGGTTCACAGCTTTGACGCGCCCCTCGGCGATTCTAACACTGTTTTAAGGGGGATTTGTTATGCTGCATTGGTTCAAATCCGCACTGTGCTGGCTGCTCAGCGGGATTTCTCTGCTGCTTCCGCTGGGCCGGTGGCTGCCGGAGACCTGCGCGCTCGACCTGTTCAACCGCTATTGCGTTATTTACACTTCGCAGGTGCGCTTGAAGGGTGAGTTCTCCTATACGATTGGATGCCGCAAAATTACGGAGACATTTTTCTTGGAGGTTGCCTCTGAGCCCACGGAGTTCAGGAGCTTCATTGATGGCTTCCTGAACGGAAAGCTGGGCCACAAAGCGGGCGAGCTGAAAATGACTCCGCTGGGCGATGGCGGCGCATACGAAATCGAAAGCCTAACGCTGGCGCGCGTGAAAGCGCCGAAGGACACGCGCCTTTTGCTGGAGGACGCCTGGTGCCAGGTGGGCGTCAGCCTGCAATGGGGCGGCGCGCTGGACATGTTCGTGTGGAAGGCCGCGCCCGCCGGTTTCACAAATTTGCTCAACCGCGCCGACGAGGGTCGCCTGGTGCAGCAATCCTACTACGGCACCGACCAGCCGCCCTATGTGCAGGGCAGCTTTATGGGAACAGCGTGGGGCTACAACCCCGTGCAGGGCGGCGACCAACACAAAAACAAATCGAAAATTGTGGACTACACGCTGGACGGCAATCAAATATACATCAAGTGCCGCCCCATGGACTGGTCGAAAAACGGCGAGTTGACGCCCTCCTACATGGAAAACACCTACACCCTGGAGGACGGCGTTCTCACGGTGGACAACCGGTTCGTGGATTTCAGCGGCCTGACGCACCCCGCGCGGCACCAGGAAATGCCAGCGTTTTACGTGGTGACGGCGTTGGATACCTTCAACTTTTACAATGGGTCCGCCCCATGGACGGGCGGCGCGTTGACGCAGAAGGCTGACCTGCCCTTCTGGGGCGGCGGCGTACCGGAGTGCTATTTTACGCTGGACCCGGCCAACACCGAAACCTGGTGCGCCTGGACCATGGGCGCGCAGCCGGAAGCCTTCGGCATCAGCGTATACACACCCGGCGCGGAAATCCTCCTGGCCGGTGTTTCCGGCAGCGAAAAGACGAAGAACCCGGACGCCGGTTCGACGGGCTACGTCGCCCCGCTGCGCACCTTCCAAATGACAGCCGAGCCCTTCGAGTACAGCTATTATGTCACCGCGGGCAGCCTTGCGCAAATGCGCGGGACTTGGCTTCAGCGGATGTGAATGACGACGTTCACGGGGTGTTGCTTCCCTCCATTCGTGGGATGGGTCTATTGCAGCGCATTTTGGCGCCTGTGTCAAGGTGGAAATTTTCTTGGGTTTTTTATACCCCCCTCTGTCGCAAAGCGACCCCTTCGGGGCCTCGCGACATGTCGCGTAGCCGCGCAGCGGGCGTAGAAGCGTCACCTGCGGGTGACGCCGACGACAGAGGGGGTAATTAAAGAGCCGGAAATTTTCTTGGGTTTGGGCTGTTCAAAGCGCAAAAACTGTGTTATAATTGAGGCGCAATTCACTGTGAAGGAGATGCGCATATGAAACGCTTGGCTTTACTGACCCTATCGCTGCTCCTGCTTGCGGGTTGCGGCGTTGCTGAACCACCGGAAGCCCCCGCAACAACTGTGCCCCCAACAATCGCAGAGACGGCCAACGAGCCCCAAAAACCGGAGGCGAAGCCCTTCACGAAGGACGACATCGCCGCCATCGAGGCAAACTTCAAAACCGTTGGGGATTACGTGAAAGCCGCGCCCGCGGCGTGGTACAGGGTGGAAATCTGGGAAGCGATGGGCGGCGAACTTGCCGTTGAATTTTATGACCATGCGCCAAATGAGGACAGCGAGCCATACCTCTCCCTTCTTTCCCGCGATGTTATTTCGGGCGATACGGCTTATGAGCCGCTGGTACAGGAACTACCAAACAATTTGCTTGATGCCAAAAACGCAGAGATTCATCGCATAGATTTCGCTAAAGCCGGCGGTGCCATCCCCCCGCCCCGGGGAATCAAAATCGGCGACCCGGCGCAGAAAATCTTCGAAGCCTACCCGGATTATCGTTCTGGGGACAGCACTGTGCTCTATGATATCACGGCGATTCCATCCCGGGGCAAAGCCGGAATGGGGCAAGTGGGACGGCGAAGGCTGGACAAATATTGAATTCATGGGCGGGGGCATCACGGAGGGCGGCGTTGGCTTCACGTTCGCCGAGAAACCCCGGGACTGGGACGACCGCGAGAGCGACTACGCCTGGCTGAACATGTACAACCCGCGTTATCTTTTGACTTATCAGGTCGAGGACGGCGTCATTACAGGCATTGAAGCCATGCTTCTATATCATCCCGGTTAAGAACGGAGGAACTACCATGCAGCAGCGCATCGCCGTCGTATCCGGCAAGGGCGGGGTGGGCAAATCCACCGTGAGCGCCTGCCTGGCCCAGCAGATGGCCGCGCGGAGCCACCGCGTGCTGCTCATCGACTGCGACATCGGCCTGCGCAGCCTGGACCTCATTTTGGGCGTGGACGAGCACGTGCTGTTCACCTGGGCCGACGTGGCGCTGGGCCGCTGCACGCTCAAACAGGCGGTGATGGCCTTCGGCAAGCTGCACCTGCTTTGCGCGCCGCTGCAGCCCGAGCGCGCCCTGCGGGAGGACATGCTGCAAACCCTGGTGAAATCCTGCGCCGAGTACGACGCCGTCCTCATCGACGCCCCGGCGGGCATCGGCTTCGGCTTCCGCACGGCGATTCTTGCCTGCAATCGCTGCCTCATCGTCGCCACGGCCGACCCCATCTGCGTGCGCTCGGTGGCGGCGGCATCCAAGCAGGCGGCGCGCCTGGGCTGCGCCGACATCCGCCTGCTGATCAACCGCTTCGACCGGCGGCAGGCCCTGCGCGGGGAATTTCTCATGATCGACGACGTGATCGACCTGACCGAGACACAGCTCATCGGCATCGTCCCCCAGGACACCCGCCTGTTCGCCCGCACGGCCAACGGCGCGCCGCTGAAAGACAGCGTGGTCACACGGGCCATAGCGCGCGTGGCGGCCAGGCTGGACGGCGAGAATGTGCCGCTGGATATCCCGCCGGCGGAATAAAAACACGTAGAGACGCACTGCCGTGCGTCTCTTTTGTCATAATATGGCTTTTGTCCGGAGACGCACTGCCGTGCGTCTCTACATCATTCCCTCAAGATAAGCCACCCGCTCCTCCAGCGAGGGGTGGGGGACGCACCATTTCCCCATCAGGGGATGGCGGTTGTAGTTGCCCAGGTTCTTCACGAAGAGCTTTTTCAGCGCGGAAACCTGCGCCGACCCATAGCCGCAGACAACCGAGTAACGGTCGGCGTCCATCTCCATTTTGCGGCCCAGGGACACGCGCAGCGGCGCCAGCCAAACCTCCAGGGGGCGCCACAGCAGGCCCAGGGCGGCAAAGCCCAGGCAGAACGACGCCTCCGGGCCGCCCAGGGCCTGCGCGATCCCGTCGCTTTGGATGAACAGCGAAAGCAGGAAATATTGCAGGGCCTTGAGCGCCCAGTCCATGGCGTAGCGCAGCAGGCGCAGGCGCTTTTGCCTGTAGTGCCCGATCTCGTGCGACAAAATCGCCAAAATCTCGTCGTCGGTGTATTTCTCCAGCAGGCCGTCGAACAGCACGCAGCGGCGGCGGCGGCCCAGCCCGGTGAAATACGCGTTGTCCAGGGAGTGCCGCTTCGAGGAGTCCACCACATAGATATTTTTGAAGGGCACCTGCGTTTTCCGCGCCAGCGCGAGGGCTCTGTCGCGCAGCTCCCCCTCCGGCAGGGGGGTATATTTATTGAATATCGGCGCGATCAGGACGGGCCAGAGATAGCCCATCAGCAGGTCCACCAGGCAGCCGAAGAACCACAGCGCAATCCAGAAATACTTCCCCAGGCCGAAAAGGCGCTCCATGGCCAGCAGCAAAAACGCCGAGCCCACCGGCTCCGCAACGGCCATCAGCAGGCCCAGCGGCAGGCTTTTCAGCTCGTCGATTACGAAAAGCTTTTTCGTGGAGCGGTTGAAGCCGTGGCGCTGCAAAAAGACGAAGCTGTGGTAATACCCGAACGGCAGGCCCAGCAGCTCGTCCCAGAGATACAGCGCCGCGAAGAACACCGCCGCCCGCGCCATCAGCCCGCCGGGCACCCGGGCGGTCAGGGCCTCAAGCAGGCCGTACACGCCGAAAAACAAAAACGCCAGCTTGACGCCCACATCCACGGCGGTGCTCACCAGGCCGAATTTGTTCCCGTGCGCCTGGAAAGCCAGGGCCTTCTCCTGCTCCTCCGGCGTATACAGCCCCTTCAGGCTTTCCGGGCAGCCGGAGCGCATGTGCTTCAGGTTCAAATGGCTCAGCCAGCGCATCCAGGCCGGCCAGGCGACAGCCAGCAGCGCCATCGCCCAAAAGTACAGGTTGAACATGGCAAATCCCCCAATTATTATTATAGGACAAGTATATCACGCGCGAAAGCGATATGCAAGAAAAAAACTCTTGCATTCCCATGCGAAATCAGGTACAATGGTTGGGCAAACTAAGAAAGGCAAGGTTCCAATATGGTATCAGCGGGAGATTTCAGGAACGGCGTCACCTTTGAGATGGACGGCGCGGTTTACCAGATCATCGAGTTCCAGCACGTGAAGCCCGGCAAGGGCGCGGCCTTCGTGCGCACGAAGATACGCGACGTCATCGGCGGCGGCGTGACCGAGCGCACCTTCAACCCCTCCGACAAATTCCCCACGGCCTATATCGAGCGCCGCGAGATGGCCTATTCCTACAGCGACGGCGGGCTCTACTACTTCATGGACGGCGAGACCTACGACATGATCCCCGTCAACGAAAGCGATTTGCCCGACAGCTTCAAGTTCGTCAAGGAGGATTTCGTCTGCAAGATCCTCAGCTACAAGGGCAATGTCTTCGGCGTGGAGCCCCCCACCACCGTGGTGCTGCAGATCACCAAGGCCGATCCCGGCGTGCGGGGCGATACCGCCACCAACGTCACCAAGCCCGCCACCCTCGAGACCGGCGCGGAGATCAAGGTGCCCCTGTTTATCAACGAGGGCGAGACGGTGATTGTGGACACGCGCACGGGGGATTATGTCAGCAGGGCGTAGGGCAATGCACAATTGACAATTATCCATGTGGAAGGAGCGTTTGCCATGAAACGCATCTTACCAGCACTGCTGGCCTGCCTGCTTCTCTGTGGCCTGACGGCCTGCTTTGGCGGCGGGGAAGACAATCCAACGACCGTGCCGGAAGCTATCCCTACGCAGACGACAACCACTGAAGCGGGCTCAACGGCAGCACCTGTTTCACCTGACGAACTATCGCAACGGCTGATTGATGAAATCTTTCAGCCTGCCATTAAAATGCATGGCATTCTGTGCTGCGGCGGTGCGAGCTATGATTTTGAGGATCGCTTTGGGTATGACGATTGGGAAAATAACCGCTGGGAGTATGCCCATATCACTGATCCACGCTTTTCCTCCAGGGCGGCAGTTGAAGAAGCTGCCCTGAAGATTTTCTCGGAAGAGCTCGTGAAGGAATATATGGGATTGACCGCGGAAAGCTGGTTGAGCGAGGATGCTGACGAAGCCCGGATAGAAATCGCAAGGCAACTGCCGCTGCTTATGGAGAAAGACGGCAAGCTTTACACGCTCATCGGCAATCGAGGCGGCAATCTTTCGTTGCACTCCATCCGTATTGAAAGCCAAAGTGAAAGTAAAATCGTCTATGCTCTGCGCGCGGTTTCCCCCTGGGAGGGCGAGCCGGTTGTTGATGAAGAGTATTTCTACACCCGGGAATTGATCGGCGGCAAATGGGTGTTCACTGTTTTCCCGACAGAATGGATTTAACCTAAAGCATATTCTAAAACAATGCGAATTTGGAGGAACACCATGGAAATCATCGAAAAGGCGCAGCGGCTGCGCGAACTGGCCAAGGAAGTGGACGACATCTCCCCGGCGGCGGTGACGCTGCTCGCCTCCGCGCTGGAGCTCATCGAGGAGCTGGCGCAGGGCCTTTCGGCCGCGAAGGAGGAGCTCGAAGCCCTCACCGAGCAGGTGGACGACCTGGACGACGCCTTCGAGGAGCTGTGCGAGGACGTCTACGGCGACGAGGACGGCGACGAGACCTTCGAGGTGGAGTGCCCCAACTGCGGCGAGCTCATCCAGATCGACGAGGGCATCCTGGAGGAGGGCAGCATCACCTGCCCCGGCTGCGAC
>WQTL01000406.1 GCA_009786275.1 Bacillota bacterium
TGCCGCCGCCGTAGGCCGGGTCGAAGGCGTGGTGGCCGGGCTCGTCGCGCATGTCGTAGCTGAAGGTCGCCTGCATGCCCCGCACCGGCCCGATGATCCCCTGCCCCACCAGGTCCATCAGCTTGATGGTGCCCGCCGTCCAGCGGCCCCACATGCCCTCCACCAGCAGGCGCTTGTTGGCCCGCGCGGCGGCGATCATCCTGTCCAGCTCGCTCAAACTGACCGCGATGGGCTTCTCGCTGAGCACCGCTTTGCCATGGTTCAGCATGAGAATCGCGTTGGGCGTATGCAGCGAATGCGGCGTGGCGATGTACACCGCGTCCACGCCATCGAACCCCGCAAGGGCCTCGTAGCTGCCGAAGCGCCGGGGGATGTCGAACTCGTCCGCGAAGCGCTCGGCGGTTTCCTGTTTGCGCGAGGCCACGGCCACGAGCTCCGCGTCCTCCACGCGTTTGACCGCCTGGGCGAATCGGTGCGCGATGTCCCCCGTGGCCACGATGCCCCATCTGATTTTGTCCATGATATCCTCCTTTAAAGCCCCCCTCTTCAGAGGGGGGATGTCACACAGTGACAGGGGGGTGTTAAAACTTAATTTTGACCGCCGTCACGCCCTTCGCTTTGCAAAGCACTTTGCCATCGATCACGGGCCCCAGCGCGTTTTCGTGGGCATCCGCATAGGCCATGGATTTTATGGGCTTGAGGAATTCCAGCGCCACATCCTCGTCCTCGTTTGACAAGCTGTACAGCCGCGCGATTACGCCCTCGCCGTCCTCCGCCATTTTGACCGACGAAACCACGGCCTTCCCCGTAAGCTTCACAAAGCTGCCCGCAAGCGGCAATTCGCCCTCCTGCGAGCCGCATGCCACGGCGATAGCATTGCGGTTTTGCTGCTGGGAAGCCTCAACCAGGCCGCCATCAACAATCCCCACATTGATCGTGAAGTTGTGCGTATAGATCTCCGGCGCGGGGTCTGGATCATTGGAGCTCCTGATGAGCGTGACCGCCATGGCGTTGTCAAAGCAGCGGAAGCCGTACTTGCTGTCGCTGGAAAGCATCAAGCCATCCGCGCAGGCAAAGCTCTGCCCGGGGACGTCGTGGTCCAACGGGCCGCGCTCGATCACGCCGCAGGCATTGTCATAGCTGTAGGCCTCGCATGCGCTGGCAAGGGGTAGGCGATACGCCAGCTGCGGAATGCACTCGCCGTCCATGCCGAACTCGCGCCAGTCGCAGCGCACGCTGTATTTCACGTGCCGCGCGTTCTTGTCGAGAGATACAGTCACTTCCAAGCTCGAGTGCTTCACCTGCGCCTCAAATTTAAAACTCCGCACCAGGCCGCCCGTGACCCCGGTCATCTTCGCCGCCGTCACCGGCGCGTCGCTCCCATGCCGCCCCACGCGCCACGCGCTCATGCCCCGTGTGGTGTCCTCCTCGATGTAACGCAGCATGCCCTTGCCGCCGATATGCTCTTTTCCTGTCGCCTTGTCTAAAAAAGACACCAGCGCGGCGCTGCGCGGGTCGAACACAGCCTTGACATGCTCGTTTTCGAGCACGTATTCGGCCGCTTCGTCTACGCGGGGGCCCATATGCGGCACGGTAGGCGTGAACGCGGCGGATTCCTCCAACAGCACCGTGCGCCAGCCGAAGGGCGGCAATTTGCACACTATCTGCGCGCGGAAGTATTTATGCCCCCAATAGCCCTGCGGCTTGCTGTCCAGCAGCTCGTGCTCGAGCGTCTGCCCATTTTCGTCTGTAATACGCAGCTTATGCATGTCGCCGTCCCAGTCCCACACGGTGAGCACGGTGGCCGTTTCGAGGGCCGCCTGGTTTGGGTTGAACAGCACAAAAAGCCTGCGCTTGCCGCCCACGGGGGCCGAAGCGCTGTAGCGGAAGCCCTCCTCCACGCCGAAGCCCACGCCCGCGCCCTCGGCAATCGAATCTTGCGGCGGCGCAGTCACGGGCAGCAGCGCCGCCGTGTTGACCTGCGCTGCCAATGCGCGCATCGCCGCGCTTCCGCGCGTGCCCGCACCTGCCATGGTCTGCTGGAACAGCCCCAGGGCGTATTCCCGCGTGTCGATGGTCCCGGAGCCGGGCAAAATATCGTGGAAATGATTGAACAGCACGTTGCGCCAAAGCTTCTCATAGGCCTTGGCGTCGTAGGGATACGCGCCGCAGAGCTGCGACATCGTGTTGAAGAACTCGCTTTCGTACAGCGCCGCCTCGGCCACGCGGTTGGCCCTCTTGATGCGGCTCTGCGAGGTGTAGCAGCCGTCGAAAATGAAATTCAGCTCATGGTCCACCACCGGCAGCTCAAGCGTATCGATATACCGGAAGAAGTCGATATAGCGCCCGAATTTGATCTCCGGCATGCAGGGCCAGGTATTGTAATCCAGTATGCGCTCGATGTCGCGCCGCGTCGCGCCGCCGCCGTGGTCCCCCACCCCGTAGACGTGGATGAGCTTCTCCAGGCCATGCTTGGCGCAGAATCCCGGCACATACAGAAACGAATCGTCGCTGATCGTCTCGTTGTACCAGGTGGGCTCTCTGTATACCGTCACCCGCGCCCCGGAGGGCGCTTGCCAGCGGTACAGGCAGTGCCCGTCATAGCCCCGGCAGTGGTACATGTACCTCACGCCGCCGCTGGCGAGAATCTCCGGCACGTTCGCGCCATGCCCAAACGTATCCGGCTCGTAGTCGATCTCAAATTGATCGTCTGTCAGGCCCAGCAGGTCTTTCAGATATTTGCGCGTATACAGCAGGTGCCGGGTGAGGCTCTCGCCGTTCGGCATGTTCTTGTCGGTCTCCACCCAGTGGGAGGCCGTGACCTCCCAGCGGCCCTCCGCAATGCGCCGCCTGATCTCCGGCAGCAGCTCGGGGGCGTAGTCCTCGACGATCTTGTACACCGAGGCCTGCGACTGCGCGAAGGTGAACTCCGGGTATTCCCGCATCAGTTGCAGCATCGTGCGGAAGGTATCCACGGTGATTGCCGCCGTCTCGTCGAAGCGCCACATCCAGTTCATGTCGATGTGGGCGTGCGCCACGCAGGACACCGTAACAGCCTTGCACAGCGCCGACGCCGGGGCCATGGCTTGCTCCAGCGCGAGCGCCGCCTGCTTTGTGACAGCGCCCTCGGCCTCGATCATTTCAGCGAGCCGGGCAGTCAGGCCATCCAGCAATTCATCCAGGCAATTTTGATTGACCGCGTTAATCTCCCGGAGATAACGCAGTTGTGTTTCAATGCGCGAAGCCCAATAATCGGCCATGGTGTTAACCTCCTACAATGCCTGTAGTATTTCCAAGATGCGTCGCTCCGCGATACATCCTCACCCGCCCGAGGCGGGAGCTCCTTCTACAAGAAGGAGCCTTGGGGATTAGGTATAAACGACCAAGCTTTTTCTGCCCTGTGGTTGCATAGCCCATTATGCTTAATCCCCCAGGCTCCTTCTCGTAGAAGGAGCTGTCACCTCGGGTGACTTTTGCGAGCCTTAGCTGCGCAAAAGTAGAGGAAGGTATCGCGGAGCGACTGACCGCTTTGCAAGGTTTTTCGCCTAAATCTCCGGTATCTCCACCGCGATCTCTTTGCCCGCCTGCGCGGACTTCATGATCCCGTCGATGATCGCCTGGTTGATCAGAATCTGCGAGGAGGGCACGGGGCTCTCCGTATTGTTGATGCAGGCGTTGAGGAACGAGCGGATCTTCTGGTTCCACAGGTCGCCCTTGTTCTTGTCGTTCTTTTGCAGGGGGATGGTGGTCTCCGTCTGCTTGCCGGCGATGTCGTGGTAGAGCGTCATCGGGCCGCCCACGGAGCCGTTCCAACAGTCGGTGGAGGGGATGCGCAGCGCGCCGTCCGTGCCGAAAAGAATGGTGTCGCCGGGGGTGTCGGCGTGTATGGCCCAGCTGATGCGGAAATCCAGGATGACGCCGCCCTCCAGGCGCACGAAGGCCGCGCCGAAGTCGTCCACGGAAAAGCGGGCGTGCTCGGCGTAGTACTTGGGGTTCTTGCCGAAGAAGTCGGAGATGTACCCGCTGACCGTCAGGGGCTTCGGATACCCGATGGCGTTGAGCACCATATCCAGCGAGTAGCAGCCGATGTCGCCGAGAGCCCCGATGCCGCCGGTGCTCTTCTCGATGAAGGTGCTGCCGGGGATGCCGCGCCGCCGCCCGCCGCCGGTCTGGATGTAGTACACCCTGCCCAGCGCGCCGGAGTCCACGATCTTCTTGATCATCTTCATGTTCTCGTCGAAGCGCGGCTGGAAGCCAATACTGAGCACCTTGCCGCTGGCCTTCTCCGCCTTGCAGATGGCAACCGCCTCTTCCGTTGTCACGCACATGGGCTTTTCCAGCAGCACGTGCAGGCCGCGGTTCAGGGCGTTGATGCTGCACTCGGCGTGGGCGGTGTTGTAGGTGCACACGCTCACCGCGTCCAGCTCCTCGGCCTCCAGCATGGCCACGTGGTCGTCATAGCTGCGCACGCCCTCCAGTGCCTTGTTTTCCGAAAGCGACTTTTCCGCGCCCCAGGCCCCCGCGCCCACCGTCCCGGCGAAGAAGGCCGCCGCCTTGCCGGGCACGATGTCCGCCCCGGCCACGATTTCCACGTCGGGCTGGTTGAGGTACGCGTTGAGGTGCGACCGGGCGATGCCCCCGGTGCCGATGATGCCGATCCTGAGTTTCCTGTCTGCCATGGTTGGTCCTCCTGTTAAATATTTTCTGTATGGTTTGTAAGCTCGATTTCAGCGGGGAGCTTTATCCCTTTCAAACGCCCATGATATGCGGTTGTTTATCGCGCAGCACTTTCGGCCACCGTCAGAATGCCCCCCTTGGGGGGCCGATGCGCAGCATCGAGGGGGTGGTGCGGAGCACGAATGCTCTACACCACCGGCTCCATGCTCGCCCCGGCCCTGAACTCCCGCGCCTGCGGCGGCTTCGCCCAGCGTATGGCGTTGGCGATCACCCGGATCACGTTTTCGTCGTGGAAGGCGCGGTACACCTCGTGCCCCGGCTGGAAATAGAAGATTTTCCCCAACCCGCGCGTAAAGGTGCAGCCGCTGCGGAACACCTGCCCGCCGTCGAACCACGAAAGGAAGATCAGCTCCTCGGGCTCCGGGATGAAGAAGTACTCGCCGTACATCTCCTCCTTTTCCAGGACGAAATGCAGCGGCACGCCCTTGGTGATGGGGTGGCCGGCGTTGACGTTCCACACCACGCAGCGGTCATCGTTTTCGCGCCAGCGCAGGGTGCAGGGCGTGCCCATGAGCCTTGTGAACGGCTTGGACATGTGCGCCGAATGCAGCGGGAGGAAGCCCATCCCCTGCTGCACCCGGGCGACGACCCTGTCGGTCACGTCGTCGCGCACGTCGCCGTGGCGGCAATGCCCCCACCAGAGCAGCACGTCCGTGTTCGCCAGCACTTCTTCTGATAAGCCGTGCTCTTCGTCTTTTTCCAGCCACGCGGTGGTGATTTCGAGGTCGTCCGCCTTGAGGGCCCGGGCCAGGCATTCGTGCATGCCGTCGGGGTAATTCGCCCTGGCCCGCTCGTCGGTGTGCTCGTGATAGAATTCGTTCCAGATGGTGACGCGCAATGGGTTCATATACAAGCTCCTTTCACCCGTCAAATCTCCGGCATCTCGATCTCGACTTCCCGCCCCTGCGCCGCGGACCGGTTGATGCCGTCGATGATCGCCTGGTTTCTCAAAATCTGCCACGACGGGATCGGGCTGGGTTTGCCGTTCTTCACGGCGTCCAGGAAGGAGCCGATCTTCTGGTTCCACAGGCTGCCCTTGAACAGGTTCGTGCGCAGCACAAGGAACCTGCTGGTCTTGTGGCCCAACTTGCTGTCGTAATACAGCCGCATCGGCCCGCCCACCGAGCCGTTCCAGCAGTCGGTGGCGGGGATGCGCAGCGCGCCGTCCGTGCCGAAGAGGATCGTGTCGCCGGGGGAATCCGGATGCATGGCCCAGCTGATGCGGAAGTCCAGAATGATATCGCCCTCCAGGCGCACGAAGGCCGCCGCGAAGTCGTCCACCTCGAAGCGGGCGTATTCTTTGTAATATTTCGGATCCTTGCCGAAGAAATCGGAGGTGTAGCCCGTGACGGTCAGGGGCTTCGGGTATCCGATGGCGTTGAGCACCATGTCAAGCGAGTAGCAGCCGATGTCGCCCAGCGCGCCGATGCCCCCGGTGTCCTTCGCGATGAAGGTGCTGCCGGGGATGCCGCGCCGCCGCCCGCCGCCGGTCTGGATGTAGTAGACCTTGCCCAGCTTGCCGGATTCCACGATTTTCTTGATGTTCTGCATGTTCGCGTCGAAGCGCGGCTGGAAGCCGATGCTGAGGATCTTGCCGCTGGCCTTTTCCGCCTTGCAGATGGCCGCCGCCTCCTCCAGGGTGACGCTGAAGGGCTTTTCCAGCAGCACGTTGATCCCGTGCTCCAGGGCCGCCACGGCGCATTCCATGTGGGCGGCGTTGTAGGTGCACACGCTCACCGCGTCCAGGCCCTTCTCCGCCTCCAGCAAAGACAGGTGGTCCGGGTAGCAGCGCGCGTTCCTCAGCCCGTACTTCTTCGCGAAGGCCTCCGCCCTGCCGGGCACGATGTCCGCCAGCGCGACGACCTGCGCGTCCTTCTGGGACATGTACGCCCACATGTGGGCGCGGGCGATATTGCCGGTGCCGATGATGCCAATCTGAAGCTTCTTGATTGCCATGGTGCTGCCCTCCTTATTTTCTATCGATGACAGGTTTGATAATCGCGTTCGGTTTAAAATCCCTCGGTTCTGAGGGCGCGGCCCAGCGGATGGCGTTGCCCAGCACCCGCAGCACGTTCTCGTCGTGGTAGGTGGGGAAGGTCTCGTGGCCCGGGTGGAAGTAGAAGATTTTCCCGGCCCCGCGCGTAAACGTGCAGCCCCCGCGGAAGACGTTCCCGCCGTCGAACCAGGAGAGGAAGATGAGCTCGTCCGGCGCGGGGATGGCGAAGAACTCGCCGTAGGTCTCCTCCTTCTCCAGCGTGAAGTGCAGCGGCACCCCCTGGGTGATGGGGTGGTTGGGGTTCACGTTCCACAGCACGCAGCGGTCGCCGCTCTCGCGCCAGCGCAGGGTGCAGGGGGTACCCATCAGCTGCCGGAAGGGCTTGGCCATGTGGGACGAGTGCAGCGGGATAAAGCCCATGCCCTCGTGCACGCGGTCCGCCACGCGCTGCGCCACGCTGTCGGGCACCATGCCGTGCATGCTGTGCCCCCACCAGAGCAGTACGTCGGTCTTTTTCAGCACCCCGGCCGAAAGCCCGTGGTGCAGG
>WQTL01000407.1 GCA_009786275.1 Bacillota bacterium
CTCCACCCCCTCAGTCAGCCGAGCTGACAGCTCCCCTCGTTTCACCCCCTCAGTCAGCCGAGCTGACAGCTCCCCCAAGGGGGAGCCTGGGGTAGGGACGTCGCTCCGCGATGTTTTTGTGCTCTGCGCCACCCCCTCGATGCTGCGCATCGGCCCCCCAAGGGGGGCATTCTGACGGTTACCGCAAGCTGTGTTCCGCACAACCACCCCGGTCCTGCGCGGAATTGGGGTACGTCGCTCCGCGATACACCCTCTACTTTTGCGCCGCTAAGGCACGCAAAAGTCGGCCGAGCCGACAGCTCCCTCTACGAGAGGGAGCTTGGGGGATTAGGTGGAGAGCGGGGAAATCATTTATAAGCGGGCGGCTGTGGGCAGCCGCCCCCACAGAGTGTATAAGGAGGGAGGACATGATGAGCAAATCAGGCATTGACTATATCAACAGCAACCCGGAGTTGGTGAGAGCGTGGATTGAAAATGTAAAGAAGGCAGGAGAAAGCTATGCCGGGAATCGCGATGAGTTAGTTGTCCCTCTATTCGAGCAGGAACTGCGTGAATTGGGGTATGGGTTTGAAATATCCAGTCAAATCATAGGCTTTATGCCAAAGCATAAGGAAACGATTCTGCCAATAGCCGTCAAATACTTTAAGCAAGCAAAAGATAAAAACGAGAAGTGGTTTTTTGCTGGATTCTTTCGCTTTAAAGGTTTTGATGAATTTGTTCCCCTGCTGTTAGAGGAATTTTATTCCGATACACCGGGATTCAATCGTTGGCAAATTGGCGACATAATTGAAGCTATCCGCTCAAAAAAATATATTGACGACTACTTAAAAATCATTGCAAATCCAGCATACGGTCGTGACCGACAAATGGTTGTATTGCTTGTCGGAAAGTTGAAAGTAGAAAGTGCGATTCCCATTTTGATAAACTTGCTTGAGGAAGAAGATGTCAGACTTCACGCTATTGTTGCTTTAGGTGACTACAAAAGAGAAGACTTTCGTCCATACTTTGAGCGGTTTGAAAACGACAAGCATAGCGGTTGGCGGAAATACGCAAGAGCAGCACTGAAAAAATTACCGTCATACCGGAAGCTAGCCCTATAAGGTGCGATCACACGAGGACGCGTCGCTCCGCGATACACCCTCACCCGCCCGAGGCGGGAGCTCCCTCTACGAGAGGGAGCTTGGGGGATTAGGCGATCATGTGAGTTGCATGGAAAAGTATGCAATAAAACAGACAGGATGAGATGTATGACCCTTGTGGCGGCGGCGGACCGCAATTGGGGGATTGGCTGCCAAGGGGCGGCACTGTTCCGCCTGCGGGCCGATTTGAGGCGGTTCAGGGAGCTCACCATGGGGGGCGCGCTGCTCATGGGAAGGACGACATATGATAGCCTGCCGGGGATTCTGCCCGGGCGGGCGCATGTTGTGCTCAGCCGGGACGAGGGGTTTGCGCCGAGCGGCGTGACGGTGCTGCGCGGTCTGGAGGAAGCGCGGTGTTACGCGCGGGGCAGGGAGACGTTCCTCATCGGCGGGGGGGAGGTATACGCCGCGCTGCTGGACGACTGCGAGCGGGCGGTGATCACCCGGGCGGAGGATATGAGAGAAGCGGATACGTTTATGCCGGATTTGGATAATATGCCCGGATGGCGGTTGACCGATACCGGGCCGTGGCAGGAGGAGGACGGGATAAGATTCCGGGTGTGCACGTATGAAAATGACGCCTGTGAAAAATCCGGTTGCATTTCTGGCGCGGGCGGTGTATAATAATGAAAGCGCATTTTGTGCTCCGCACCGGCCCCTCGGCGCTGCGCACGGCGGCCGAAGGCTATAAAAAAGCAAGATGGGTTTTCGATGGCTATTCCTGAAAAGACAAGCTATGACGTGATCATCCTCGGCAGCGGGCTGGCGGGGCTTTATGCCGCGCTGTGCCTGGAGCGGGGGGAACACTCGCCAAGTGTGCTTATGCTGAGCAAGCAGGCGCCGGACGTCTCAGGAAGCTCCCTTGCGCAGGGGGGCGTGGCCGCCGTGCTGGAGCAGGAGGGCGGAGACAGCTTCGCGCTGCACCTGGAGGATACGCTCGTGGCGGGGAACTACATCAACGACGTGGCCGCCGTGGAGGTCCTGGTGCGGGAGGGGCCCGAGGACGTGCGCCGGGTGATGGAGATGGGCGTGGAGTTCGACCGCACGCCCGCCGGGGCCCTGGAGAAAACCCTGGAGGGCGGCCACAGCCGCCGCCGCATCGTGCACCACGCCGACCAGACCGGCAAGGAGATGGTGGACAAGCTCCTGCCGCGGGTGCGAGAACTGCCGGGGGTCACGCTGCTGGAGGCAACGGCATACCATGCCGAAAAGATAGATGATATATTTGCGATAGACGCGCTGGTGGAGGGGACGCCGGTCCGCTTTGCGTGCCGCTGCCTGCTGCTGGCCACGGGGGGGATCGGGCAGGTATACCGGCATACCACGAACCCGGCGGTGTGCACGGGGGACGGGATCCGCCTGGCGTATGAGCTGGGGGCGGAGATCAAAAACCTGAGCCGCGTGCAGTTCCACCCCACGGCCTTCTGCGCGCCCGGGGAGCAGGAGCAGTTCCTCATCAGCGAGGCCGTGCGCGGCGAAGGGGCGTTTTTGCTCAACGGCCGCGAAGAGCGATTTATGCACTACTACGACGCGCGGCTGGAGCTCGCGCCCCGGGATGTCGTGTCACGGGCGATATTGCTGGAGCAGAAGCGCATCGATTGCGACAAGTTCTACCTGGATATACGGCGCAGGGGGAGGGAGTTCATCGAGAACCGCTTCCCCGGCATCTTCGCCGCCTGCAAGGCCCGGGGCGTCGACATGGCGGCGGATATCATCCCCGTTTACCCCTGCCAGCACTACCTGATGGGCGGGGTGAACGTGGATTTGCGCAGCCGCACGAATATCCCCGGACTTTACGCCGCCGGGGAGTGCGCCCACACGGGGCTCCACGGCGGCAACCGCCTGGCGAGCAACTCCCTGCCGGAGGCGCTGGTGTTCGGGCGCAGGGCGGCGGAGGACATACTGGCTAATGCTGAATGCTTCATGCTTCATGCTGAATTGTCTGTACCAATGGCGGCTGCGAATCATTTAGCATTCAGCATTCAGCATTCAGCATTGGATTTGCGCAGGCAAATCCAGGACGCCATGCAGGAGGCGTGCTTTGTGTTCCCGGACAAAGGGAGGCTGCCCGAGGCGGCGAAGGAAATGCGCGCGCTGTACGAGGAGCTGGGGCGGGCGGCTGTTACGAAAGAGACGGCGGAGCTGCGGTCGCTGGCTTGTGTGGCGATGATTATTATGGGGGAGTTGGCGGGGTAGGCAAAACACCCCCCGACCGCCCGAGGCGGTCACCCCTCCACAGAGGGGAATTAGGGGATTAGGCGTGAATGGCAGAGTGAACCCGCAAGGAAGCATTTTGCAAAGCGTTCAGTCGCGCCGCGATACCTTCCTCACCGCCTGCGGGCGGAGCTCCCTCCACGGGAGGGAGCCTGGGGGATTAGGTGGGGGGCGGATGCTATATTACAAGAATTGAGGTTGGAGTATGATTGAGCTTCCTGAGGCGCAAACACTGGCACGGCAAATGGCGGAGGCGTACACGGGGAAGAGTGTCACACGAGTGGAGGCGCTGCGGACGCCGCACGGGTTCGCGTTTTTTCGCGGGGAACCGCAGGGGTATGCGCCGATGCTCGAGGGGCGGAAGGTCACGGGGGCGGTTGCCCACGGCGGGCGGGCGGAGCTGTGCTTTGACGGGGGGATGCTGCTGAGCTTCAACGACGGCGTGAATATGCGATATCTTGCGCCGGGGGAGAAACGGCCCGCGAAGCATCAGTTTTTGATGGAGTTCGGCGACGGCTGCGCGTTCGCCTGTACGGTGCAGATGTACGGGTTCTTTGGGCTGTATGCCGATGAGGCGGAGATGCTGGAGGATTTCTACAGCCGCGTGGGGATTCAGTTGCCGCCGCCGCTGAGCGAGGCGTTCGATTTTGCGTATTTTGATGGCCTGCGGACGTCGGAGCAGGGCGCGGAAAAGCTATCGGCGAAGGCGTTTTTGGCCACGAAGCAGCGGATACCGGGGCTGGGCAACGGCGTGTTGCAGGATATCCTTTGGCGGGCGCGGGTGCACCCGAAGCGCAAGCTGGGCTCGCTTTCGCGCGGGGAGTTCGAGGGGCTGTTCCGCGCGGTGAAGGAGACCCTGGCGGAGATGACCGCGCTGGGCGGGCGCAACACCGAAAAGGACCTCTACGGGCGGGCGGGGGGATATCCCTGCGTGCTTTCGAGCAAGACCTTGGCGCTGCCTTGCCCGCGCTGCGGCGGGGCGGTTGCGCGGGCGGCGTATATGGGCGGGAATGTGTATTATTGCGCGGGGTGCCAGGGGGAGGGGTAGGAGATTATGGGGGAGGCGTTCGCGGGCGCGGAATATTTCACGGGCAAGGCGCAGGACTACGACACAAGCCGCCCGGATTATCCCGGTGAGGCGCTGGATTGCGTCGCGACGCAGTGCGGGCTTGCGCCGGGCAGCGCGGTGGCGGATATCGGCGCGGGCACGGGCAAGCTGACGCGCATGCTGCTGGCGCGGGGCTGGGACGTCGCCGCGATAGAGCCCAACGAGGCGATGCGGGAGACGCTGCGGGCCCGGCTGGGGGAGAACCCGGCGCTGTGCATTCTCTCCGCGCCGGCGGAGGACACCGGCCTGGCGGCGCACAGCGTGGACGCTGTCACCGCGGCGCAGGCATTTCACTGGTTCGACCGCGCGGCATGCGGGGCGGAGTTCGCCCGCATCCTGAAGCCAGGCGGGAAGGTCGCGCTGTTCTGGAACAACCGCGACAGGGATGTGCCGCTCACCCGCAGGCACGGCGAGCTGATGAAACAATTCCGCGTGCGCGAAGAGCCGGGCCTTGCCGACCCCCACGCGGTCTACGCCGCGTTTTTTCGCAAGTACGAGGTGTTCCGCTTCCGACATACGCAGATTCTGGACGAGGCCGCGCTGCTGGCGCTGAGCTTTTCCCGCTCCTATGCGCCCGCGCCGGGCGAGCCGGGCTATGACGGGCTGGAACGTGCCGTGAAGGCGCTGTTCGCGGAGTACTGCCGGGACGGCGTGGTGGAATATTGCTACCGGACCGCGGTGGTGATCGGATCGCTCTGAGATACACCCTCAGACACGCCGAGCGTGACAGCTCCAATTATCCCCCTCTACTTTTGCCGCGCTAAGGCACGCAAAAGTCGCACTACGCCCGCTACGCGGCTACGCGACATCTCCCCCAAGGGGGCGATTCTGACGGTTGCCGCAAGCAAGAGGGCAGGCAGCGCGGGGGATGTCGCTCCGCGATACACCCTCAGTCACGCCGAGCGTGACAGCTCCCTCTACGAGAGGGAGCCTGGGGGATTAGGTGGAAGGCGGGTGCTATGCCTGTAGATTGGTGAGTCGAAAGGATGGTTATATCTATGCTGCCTTGGTATATTGTTGACGATGTGATCTTGCGCGCGCTGAAAGAGGACGCGCATTATCTGGATTTGTCCTGCGAGTATCTGTTCGAGGACGGGCAAATGGGGCGGGCGTACCTGCTGGCCAACGCGCCGGGCGTCATGTGCGGCGGGGCGGTGTTTGTTCGGGTTTTTAAATTGCTGGGGGCGGAGATTGCGTCTACTATATTTGTGGAGGATGGCGGAAGGTTCGAGAGAGGGGACAGGCTGCTGGAGATCGCGGGGCCTGTGGCGGCGCTGTTACAGGGGGAACGCACGGCGCTGAATTTGTTGCAACATCAGTGCGGCGTTGCGGCGGCGGCGGCGGCGGTGGTCAAAGAGATCGAGGGGACGGGGGCGGTTGTGTGCGACACGCGCAAGACGCTGCCCGGGCTGCGCGCGCTGCAGAAATACGCCGTGACCTGCGGGGGCGGACGGAACCATCGGTTCAACCTCTCCGACGGGGTGATGCTGAAGGACAACCACATCGACGCCTGCGGGTCCATCGCCGGGGCCGTTGCAAAAGTGCGGGCGAAGATCGGCCATATGGTAAAGATCGAGGTGGAGACGCGCGATCTGGACGAGGTGCGGCAGGCCCTGGAGGCCGGGGCGGACGTGATTATGCTGGACAATATGACGATTGAGGAGATGCGGGAGGCCGTTGAATATGTGCGCGCGCATGAAAAATCCCCTGTGCCGCTGGAGGCATCAGGGGATATTACGGTTGAGGACGCGCGGGAAATCGCGCTGACCGGGGTGGATGTGCTTTCGCTGGGGGGGCTGACGCACTCGGTGAAGGCGGCGAATATATCGATGCGGATGGGGTGAAAAATCTAATGCACCCCCGGCCTTCGGCCGCCCCTCTGCAGAGGGCGTGGGGGATTAGGCGGAAGGCGGGCGGAAGGATTTATCTTATAATGAAAATTGAAATTTTGACGCTGTTCCCGGAGATGTGCGAGGCGGTGCTCGGCGAGAGCATTGTCGGGCGGGCGCGCAAGCAGGGCCTTGTTCAGCTGCGCGCGAGAAATATACGGGATTATACGCCGGACAAGCACCGCAGGGTGGACGACGCGCCCTTCGGCGGGGGCTACGGCATGGTGATGCAGTGCCAGCCCATCGCCGATTGCTTCCGGGCTCTGTGCGAGGAGTGGGGCGAGAGGCCGCGGCTGGTGTATTTATCTCCCCAGGGAAAGACGCTGACCCAGGCCAAGGCCAAGGAGCTGGCGGGGCTGCCGTCCCTGGCGCTGCTGTGCGGGCACTACGAGGGCGTGGACGAGCGGGTGATCGAGGCTCTTGTGGATGAGGAGATCTCCATCGGGGATTATGTGCTCACCGGGGGGGAGCTGCCCGCCCTGGTGCTGTGCGACTGCATCACTCGATTGCTGCCGGGGGTGCTGGCGGCGGACGCGGCCTTCGCGAACGAGAGCCACTACGATGGGTTGCTGGAGTATCCGCAGTATACCAGGCCCGCCGTGTGGGAGGGCAGGGAGGTGCCCGAGGTGCTGCTCAACGGGAACCACGCGCTGCAGGAGAAGTGGCGGCGGGAACAGATGGAGGAGAGGACGAGAAGGAAACGGCCGGAGATGCTCTCATAGCTCCCCCCGACGCTGCGGCGTCACCCCCCTCGCGAGCGAGGGGGGTTTGGGGCAGGACGCCGCTGCGCGAAACACCCTCACCGCCTGCGGGCGGAGCTCCCTCTACAGAGGGAGCCTTGGGGGATTAGGCGGGAAGCGGCCAAAGCTTTGATGTAAACACAGCGAACGAGGGAGACGCACTGCCGTGCGTCTCTACACAAATGGCGGGGGTGTCACATGAAAAAACGCAATCTCGTTACGCTCATCCTCCTGCTGGGGGTACTCGGGACGGCTGTGTGGGCGGGGGTCAGCGGGGGGCTGCCCGTCACCGGCGTGCCCGGCTTCGCGGGGACGGCGG
>WQTL01000408.1 GCA_009786275.1 Bacillota bacterium
GGTGAGCGCCCGCTCGCAGGACTGGATTTCATCGAAGATGATCAGCGTCTCGCCGGGCGTGATGACCTCGTTGACCACGGTTTCCAGAAAGCGTACAATGCGCTCCGGGCTGATGTCGTCCTCAAAGTACCGCGCCACCGAGAGATTGGTCTCCAGGTTGATGTTCACTGTATTCCTGAAATGTCCAGCGCCGAAGTCGTCGAGGATGTAGGTCTTACCCACCTGACGGGCACCGTAAAGCAGCAGGGGCATACGCCCCGCGGTTTTGTTCTTCCATTCCACCAGCTTCGCCTCGATTTTTCGCTGCATACGCTCGCCTCCTTGCCATGCATAGTATACCACGCAATTGCCGTTAAGTCAAGAAAAATATTTTGATACTATATTATTCCCCACTTAACTATCCCTGCTCGTTTTGGCGTTTTGTGCTAACCAGTTCTCTGTGTGCACGATTTCCTGCTAACTACCTGCTAACAAGCGGGGCAAAGTCGACATGGTCATCGTCAAATCCATGAGCCGCCTTGGCAGGGACTCACTGGAACTCATCAAGTGCATCCGCGAATGGAAGGCACACGGCATTACATTATATCTTGAAACAGAAAGGCTCAACACAATGACAGCGGATAATTTTATCATCGACGTTTTGGCGGGGCAGGTACAATCGGAAAGCGAAGCTCGCAGCGAGGCGATCAAGTTCGGCATCAGGCAGAGCATGAGCAGCGGCAATGTCAAATTGAATTGCAAGCAGTTTCTTGGTTACACCAAGGACGCAAATGGCCTTTTGGTTATCGTGCCGGAGGAAGCTGAGATTGTTCGCAAAATCTTTGAGCTGTATCTACAAGGCTACGGCTGCCGGAAAATCAAACGCTGGTTGGAAGAACACGACATTAAGACCGTCACCGGCAAATCCGAGTGGAGTACCTCGACCATCGACCGCATGCTCAGCAGCGAAAAATATATCGGCGATGTGCTGATGCAAAAAACGTTCACGCCGGATGCACTAGGTGGGTTACAGGTGAAGAACACCGGGCAACAGGTGATGTATTTGATTGAAAACGGCCACGAAGCGATTATTGGCAGGGGAGACTGGATACGAGTGCAAGAGATGAAGGGGGTACCGGTTCCGGAGTATATGAGAATTACCGAAGAAGCAGAAAGCGTTTTTGAAATGCAAATTTGCTGAGAACTGCGTTAAAGACTTTTGCTACGTAGATCTCTTGCAGAAGTTTCGAAAAAATAGGATGCTTTTTTCCGAAAGCTAATATATGGCCACTCCCGAGATGCGCTCGCCATAGGGAACGGCCCTTTGGGTTTGGGGCAGAGCTGCCGCCATGAAATTATCTGCAAAGAGATCACGATACAAATGAATGCGATGCGTTATACCTCGCGGGCCATTTTTTGTAGGATATCACAAACATTCAGTGAGAAGCGTGAAAGAACATCGTCAAAATGGAGAATTTCTTGAATTACGCGAATATGCTTGCATTTTTTGGATTTTTTAGTATAATTAGCAGTAGGGGATAGTCTGCTCTTTTTGCTCAGCCAGAAAAATTTGTAAAATGCCACCGCGAACGTTCCAGGTGGATTTCGGCTATACTGGTAGTGCAGGGAAGTCCATTTTAACGAAAGGTCCGTACGCATATGGAGACAGGCAAAAGCAAATTCTTGGAGAATTACCTGGGATCGCTGGAAAGCGGGTTGGCGAACGAAAGAGCGAAAGAGAGCACTTTGAGAAACCTTGTGGAGCTGATTAGCGACGAGGTGAATAAAGAATTCCCTGGCAGGTACGAGCAACCGGGTCCGAAAGCGTTGGAGCCGCAGCTGAGGCAACTGCGCGACTCCGGACGCACGGAAGAAGACTTGGCCCTATACCAATACAATGCCCCCGGCGCGTCCGCGCAGGTTTTTTGCGGCTGGCTTCGCCTTGCGGTTGAGAGGGAGCGCGGGGAATGGGACGTCAGGATGATCCGGCGCACGATCATCATGCTGCGCGGCGTAATGATCCCTGGTATGGCTTCCGGGGAGAGCGAAAAGCCATTTCCCCCGGGTTCCGCTGTTCCCTATCCGAAGAAGGACACATGCGCGTTTAACCCGGAACGATTCAATAAGCTTCTATACTCCGGATCTGTGTAAAAAAGACCCGGATTTTTTTACCCGTAACGGGAGGAAGAGAGATGTTTCGCGTCGGAGACTTGAATGCGTCCGATCGACAGAAATGGAAACGTGTTATTCTGTGGGTACGGGCGCTTTACATACTCAGCGCTCTGCTGCTCGGGGCAGGGTGGTTTATATTGTTCCGGGATGTGGGCCCTGCGGGGTGCCTGAAAAACGCCGCCAGCCTGATGGATTTTCTGACGGAGGGCTCTCCCGGGGTAAAGGAGTTGTTTTCAAGGCTGGTGCCGCCTGTGTGGGGCATAACCAACTTCGGCTTTCTGGTTGCCGGATACCGTGAGCTCTGGGACCGTCGCCATATCCTGGTCTGCTCGTGGTCGTTTTTGGCACCGTTTCTGATCATTGCCAATATAGCCGGATTCATCGCGAGGGTAACTTATGCTTCCCGGCTGTGCCTTGCCTGCCTGATCCTGAGCATGATTGCTTTGTCGGCGGTGAATTTCATCGTCTGGCATCGTGCGAAAAACATACGCACAGGAAACTATCGCTAAATGAGGTGAACCGATGCCTGTACATGTTCCGGAAATAGCAAAAGAAATAAGCGTCATTACCCACGGGCATTTTACGGCCAAAAGGATCTGGGAGCTGCTGGAAAATACGAAGCGGCTTACATACGGCAATGCCGGTCGCGAGACATCCCATCATTTCACCGATTACGGCGGCGCGCCGGATGCGCAGGAGACGTTCCGCATCATGAGGGACATCAAGGACGCCATCATCGAGAAGATCCATATTGCCGAAGCGCATTTGTTCTACAATCGGATTGAATTGGAGAATGTGTTTCTTTTCTTGCGGTATATGCTCATCTACGAGGGACGACTGACCCTCTGGAGCGTACCTGACAGCGGAAACGAGAGGCAGCTGCGCCATTTTCAGGCATACAACCCCTTCTGCTTGTACCGCGAGATATTTGCCGCGCTGCTGGTGCCGTACTGGGCCGCTTCCCTGCATATCGATTCCGTCCAAGCCGAACATATCCGCCAGACCGTCGCGGAATATTTCGCGCAGTTATTCCCCTGGCATCCCTGCGACGTGCTCGCGGAACGGGGCAGCTGCAGCGAAAAAAAACTTCCGAGGAAGCCCACCTGCGGCGACAGCGACTTCCCCCAGACCTGCTCTCCCCGCCCGGATGCCGTGCTGATTGCCGCATTCGCGGACTGTGTCGAGCGATATGGCTGTGTGGCGGGCGCAGCCTCCATGGACGCCAAAGCGGTCAGGCTGCTGGAAACGGTGTTCGAGCATGTCCGTTTGCCTTCCGTGAACCCGCGGTTGACCGATACGCACAGCTTCCTGCTGTGGTTTTTCCTGGCGGATTATCTCGCGACGTATACGTCCGACCTCGCCGCGCTGCTTCGGGATCATGTGCCGTGCCTTGCATCGGCGGAGAAGTGCTCCTGCGACGCATATATGGCTGAATCGTACGCCGCTGCGCTGCTGGCGGGCGGGAAAATAGACACAGGATACAATGGCGGTTATTTGAATTGGCTGAATGATCGGGCTATATATGATGTGAAACCCCGGCTTGATACCGATCTCGAGAGAAAATTTGAAGACAATTGGGTTATATGTAGAGGGAGACGGCAATGAGCGAAAATATCGGCATAGCCGATGAGTGGGAAAAAGTCCTGGAAGCGTACGAGGGGCTCAAGCTGGATGAAGACAAAGAAGCCTTCAGCCGGCGGCTTGCTAATTTGGCCGCGTCAGTGCAAGAGGAAAGCGTGGATCGGGAGCACAAGCTTTGCGCGTTGCTATTCTGCAAGTCCGCCTTTGTGAACGCCGGATATCTGGATTGCTTTGACCCCAAAAAGGACGACCCCGAAGCGCTGCCGGAAAACTATCGCTCCTTCGCGGCGCTGGGCAGTTCGGCGGACTGTATCCAGCTTCATAGACTCCAATATGAAAAAGGTCAGTTGCTGCAAGCCGTGTTCAGGGAAAACGCGCGGCTCTCTAGGCACCTAGATGGCTCGGTGTTCGTCAACCCGCAATACGTGGTATATTCCTATCGGAGGCAATCCAAAGAGGAGCGCAGTTACAATGATTTCTGGGACAACGACACGTCGCCGGACAATTTCTTTTTTGTTACGACCGTGAACATCGCGTCTCCCAATATCTCCTACCAGGAGCGCCTGGAGATGCGCCAGAACCTCAGCGATGAAATCCTGAAGCTGCGGCTGATCAGCGGCGGGCGATTCCGCTATCTTCTGTGTGAGACCTTGGACGTGCTCAGTGACTGCGTCATCCTGTGGCGCTCCAAGAATATCCGGCCAGTGATTGAAATCCTGCACATCCTATTCCAGAACTCTGCTTTAGGGCTGGCCCACAACAGGACTGTTTGCTCCGTGCCTGTGGACAGGCTGAGGGATAAGGAAAAATACAGGGGTTTATTGGACTCTGTGGGCCGCACGAGCTCCGTCGACAGCATGGCGCTGCGCGCGGTGAGCAACGACGGCGGTAAGCTGGAGGAACTCAAGGAGCAGATGCTGAAGCTGGAGGAGATGAACCTATCCCTCCCAAACGACCGCGGAAAGCACAGCTTTGTATTAGGGAATACGGACTACATCGGCTCTTTCCGCGGGATCGACGATGTAACGCTGTGCGCCTATCTGCGGGAATTGATCGTATTGCTGGAAAACGAACAGTTGCAGGGCGCGGTGGTGCGGTTGGAGACGGACATCGGCATTGAAGGGCTTAGGGACGAACTGGCGGAATATGAGGACAAAACGAAAAAAGTACCGCTGGCGAAACCGGACAACCCCGTCAAAGCCGCGCTGATGGATACCAGCGAAAAGCTGCTGTTGGATATGAAAACTCTGTTTAAAAATAAAAAGGACATATTTTCCGACGATTATGCTCCCTGGAAAAATTCCGTGCTTGAGTTGTGCAACATGCTTTTGCAAATGAGCCGTAGCTGCATCTATGACAGCGCCAGCTTCCTTTTGATCGACAGCATACAGCTGTTCTGTGACTGGCTGCAGAAAAATGTGGCCGACGGACCCTGTCCGCGCCGCCATTTGTTGCACTGCGCGGACGACATCCACAGATATATCAACAGCTGGGTGCAGCTGGCGGATATCATTGCTCGCACCGGGGGTACGGTTTCGCATATGCCGGGCTATTCCCCCCTGCTTTACCATATGAGCACAAGCGTTTTGGAACTGTGCCAGGCATATTTTTCGGAAACGGCGCGCTTCATACGCCGATGCGGCGGCGAGGATGATGATATCTCCTGCATTCTCGTTCCGGCCCAGAGCAAGCGCATCGCCACAGGAGAGCTGATCAAGGGCGAAAAATTAGTAGACAGGGAACGCTGGATACTCGGCAAGGATTGTTCCATGCTGGTTCACATCGAGGTACCCCTGGAACTCCTTTCGAAGCCATTGTCCATCGCGACTACCCTCACCCATGAAATAGGCCACCACTACGGCCTGAGGAAGTTCAGCGAGAGAGAAAAACGCCGCAGTGCCTACGCAAAGGCGCTGGGAATCGCCTTGGATGGCTACCTGGAGTTGGAGCAGGGGGATGTTCAATGGATTCCTTCTTTTGATCCCGCCGAAGATGACCGGTGGCCGCAGGTATGCAGATCTTGCGTCAGGCATATCGAGGATCAATTAAAAATGATGCGGCAGGATGAGAAATGGTCCGGCAAGTGGGAAAAAATCATGAGGCTGCTGCTCACAAAATCTTTTTACAGCGAAATAATACGGGATCTGTTTGATGAGACGTTTTGCGACGTGCTGATGCTCACCCTCCTGGGCGGCGAATGCGATATGTCCACCTATGTCAAGAGCATCTATATGCAGCCGACGGAATTGGCGCTGCAACAGTGGCCGGATCCCGAGGCAACCATCATGCGCATCTACCTTGCTGCAACCATCTGCAAGAGCGGCGAGGGAGACGATCGGTGCTACGCCGATTGGCTAAATGATCTTTCAGAGGAAAAAGAAAAATTAGAGGATGGCAACCCGGAGAAAAATTTTGTCAGAAAACTCAGGAATGGCTTCGAAGTGCTTAGCAACCCCGGCAGCGAGCGGGACATGGACCGCTATTATCCGGAACCGCTGTTGAAGGTCATAAAAGATTATTTGGGGCCTTGCCGTAAAATCATAGAAACAGCAATCGGCGAGAACGATGGCAAGCTCCACCGAATCCGCGCCGACTACCGCGCAATCAAGAACGGACGATTTCTCACGCATCCGTTCTATGATTTGATTTACAGATATCGTAAGGCAGTATTGGAGCCACCCAATTATTGCTTTGTAGATGATGTGTAATAAATCTGCTGACACAGCAGCGAGACATGTATTGTAGTCGAGATCTGAACCCCTTGGGGTCGGACATCGGCTACAATTTTTATATAAAGCCTTATTCTATGCGGACTTCAGACTGCTAATTGAGCGAACCCCAACTGGATGCTTTTTTCAAAAACCTGAGATTAGCACAAAGCAAACAGTTTTATTGTTCGCTTTCGAACCCCCATGTCCAGTTCGCCATTGGGCAGAAACACTGTAGCCATAAGCAAAAGCAGCTTCGGCCTGTTCCGGGGTCCTGTAACATTGCCGTTTTTCGTCGTGCGATACCGATAGTTTTTTTCGGTGATGTCCTGGCACAGCTCCCAGGTGGCCGAGTCGATAATCGGTTCGTGCGTGCTCTCCACGCGCACCCATTCCTCGCGCGGCTTGTTGACGTAGCCCTTCGATTTGTACGAGCGCGTGCCGGTTTTCATCTGCACCATGTGCCCGGCGTAGACCTCGTTGCGGAGGATTTCACGCATCGTCACCTCGTTCCAAAGGTGATTGTCGTTGGTCGGGTTGGGCCGTCCAAGCTGCTCGTAGTAGTAGTCCCTCGGCGGGAGAATCCGGTCGGCATTGAGCATCGCGGTGATTTTACGGTAGCCCAGGCCCTGGCAGCGCAGCACGAAGATGCGCCGGATTACCTGCGCGGCAGGCTTGTCGTCGGCTGCATCACTGACCCCGCGCAGCCGGTCCGCCAGTGCAAGCACTGCGGGAAGATTTTTTATCGCGACGATTTGAGGATGGAGTTTTGTTCGCCGCAGTGCAGGAATAGGTTTAATGTGTATAAGAGCAGAGGGAAGAAAGTTGAAGCATAAAACTTAAGCGTGCGACGAGCTCGCGATTTTTCTTTTCGTGAGAAATCTCGAAAAAGACGTAAATTCCCATTGTAAATTCTACCGCAAAGAGCTGATGGACGTTAATATGGGAAACCCATGGAAATAAGTTCGAGAAGAGCGGCGTTTAA
>WQTL01000409.1 GCA_009786275.1 Bacillota bacterium
ACGACCACCGCCCCCGAAAAGTCCTTGGGCGAGCAAATCCTGGAATGGTGGGAGTCCGTCAAGGTATGGCTCGAGCCTCTGTACCAATTTTCCTTCCAGGGGCTTTCGCAGGCCTTGGTTGTGGCTGTCCAGGGGTTCTTTGCCCTCATCGGCCTGAACTTCTGGCAGGGCGGCATCTTCGGCTTTTTAACCTGATCGCCGGCAACTGAACACACCAAAGCGGGGAGCCGAAAGGCCCCCCGCTTTTATTTATCCCGTTATGTAGAGACGCACGGCAGTGCGTCTCCAGTAAAAAACAGTCGTCTCCGGCAAACCCCATTTCATCATGCTCTATGGGACAAGTATAGCATAGGCGCGGGCGTAAATCAACGGTATATCTATTGAACCCGCGCCGCAAGTTCAACCTGCGGTTGAAACCCGCCTCCCACCTAATCCCCCAGGCTCCTTCTCGTAGAAGGAGCTGTCACGCCCGGCGTGACTGAGGATGTATCGCGGAGCGACGTTCTTACCCCCGGCCCCCCTTTGGGGGAGCTGTCGCCTCGGGCGGCTGAGGGGGCGGTAAGCCCCCCCCGAAAAACCATGCACCCTTTCCCTCGGATGTCATATGATAGCAGTGTAAGCTACAGGAAAGGAGGTTCACAAACATGTTCGGTGGCGGATGCAACAGCAACATCATCTTCCTGATCCTCATCCTCTGTCTGTGCTGCGGCGGCAGCGGCAACAGTTGCGGCAGCGATTTCAACAATTGTTGCTGCAGCGGCTGACCTCGCGCGAAGGGAAGGGAAAATCCGGCCGTTTGTGCATAGCGCAAAGCCCTCTCGCATACCATATGGTGTGCGAAGTGCACAAACAAACTAAAATGGGGGGTCATCTCATGAACTGCAACCTCGACTCGCTCCTGCCTCTGCTCATCCTCTTGCTCCTTTTAGGTGCCTTGGGCAACGGCAACTGCGCCTGCCCGAATAACAACGGCCTGTTCGGGCCGAACAGCAACGGGTGCGGCTGCGCATGCTGACAGAACGGCCGGTCCTCGTACCGGCACGGGAGCAAGCTTTCGGAAAGCCTGGTGAGTGCAACTCCCTGGACGCAAACACAAGAACATACAGGTTGATAAGCGGCGGCACGGCCCTTGAATCCTTCGGGCCAAACTACCCGGCGGCGCGGGTTTGACCTGCGCCGCCGGGTAGTATTTCAGCCTTGGGGCCTTTCACGCCCGGCCCTTCACGGTCTCCCACGCCTCCCGCAGCCACGCCCGCACGTCCTGGAACGCCCGCTCCATCACATAGCGGATATGGTAGAACCACCGCCACGTGCAGCTGAACCCGGGGGAAGGCACATCCTCCTCGTAAAGCCCGTCCATCAGCCCGTTGACGAACATCTCCAGGTAGGTGTATCCGTCGGGCCCGCTTTTCCGGCTCTCCGCGGGGTCGTAGGGGTCAAAGCCGTATTCGGCCTCCCAGGCCGCCCTGGCCGCGTCGATGAAGGCGGGGTCGGCGCCCAGCGCGGGCCACCCGCCGCCCTGCGCGGGCCTGTCGATGACCTTCCCCCTGCCGTTTTGCACCTCGCATACGATGCGCTCGTCCACCGCGTCGCGGTTCAGCGCCGCGCCGCCGTACCTCATCACCCGCGCGTAGGCCATCTCCGCGCCGTCGATGCGGGACATCCCCCCGTCGAAGGGCTGGGCCAGCTTCCAGCCGTTGTCCGGCTTTTTGAAATCCTCGTAGGTGATGCGCTTGTACTGGTCGCCGGGCAGCTTGCCGTTCATGAAGTTCCCCGCGAAATACAGGCGCGTGTTGATATTCTTGTCGGCCATGAAATAGGAGGCGTCGGAGCTCGGCCCCGCGATCATGTAGTTGCCGACCAGGTTCACCGTGCAGACCGTGTCCTCGTCCAGGTTCTTCACGGCATAGGCGCGGCCCCAGTCGTACATCACGTTGTTGGTGATGTCGCAGAAAAAGCCGAGGGGGTCCTCCCCCGGCGGTTTCAGGCCCTGCGGGCGGGGGTTGCGGGCGTCGTTGTGGGCCCAGAGGTTGTGGTGCAGCGACACCGCCTGCCCGTCGTTCCCGCTCACCAGCGAGCCCTTGCTGTGCTTGCGCACCGTGGGGTGTACGGAGTTGTGCAGCCCCTCCGTGATGAAGCACCATTGCACCGTGGTGTTCGTGCTGCGCTTGACGGAAAAGGTCTCGTCCACGCCCCAGCTCACGGAGCAGTGGTCCACAATCACGTTGTTCGCGCTGTTGATGCTCATCGCGTCGCCGTCGTTCGTGTCGCCGTAGCGCACGCGGATATTCCGGACAATCACCTCGTCGGCGGAAATCGCGAAGGTGCAGCCCTTGAGCGTGATCCCCTGGCCGGGGGCCGTCTGCCCGGCGATGGTGAGGTTGGGCTTGCGCACCGTCAGGTTGGATTTCAGCTCGATGGTCCCCGCCACCCTGAACACCACCGTGCGGCGCCCCTCGGCCTCCACGGCGGCCCGCAGGGAGCCCGGGATGCCCGGGCCGTCCTCCAGGGTCGTCACCTCGTAAAGCGCGCCGCCCCTGCCGCCCTGGGTATATTTCCCCTTGCCGTCCGCCCCCGGGAACGCCAAAAGAGGCCCCGCCGCCCCCGCCGCCATGGGCAGAGCCAGCAGCACCAGGCCCGCTGCGCAAACCGCCGCAAGCAGTTTCTTGCATTGCATCTTCATCAAGCGGATCCTCCTATGCTATAAAACTCGCGCAAAACCCTGCCGCTTATGCCTATTCCCCCAGGCTCCCCCTTGGGGGAGCTGTCGCCTCGGGCGGCTGAGGGGGCGGAAACTCCGCCTCCGCCTTCCGCTCCGCCTCCGCCTTCCGCCTCTCTTTCAGCTGCGCCTCGATGACGTCCTTCCGCCCCGGGTCATAGGGGAACGCCGCGCGCGCCGCCAGCGCGATGAGGTTGTCCGCCACCACGGAAAGCGTATACACCGGCCAGGCCCATTTCAGATAGCGCTCGGGCACCGCGGGCTTCGCGGCGTTCACGTCGATCTGGTTGATGCCCGTCCAGGCCAGAAAGCCGTTGCCCGTCAGGCTGTTGAGGTTGTTGGCGATGATCTTCTCCACGAAGGACTTGAACGCCATGGTGATGCCCTCGCTGCGCACGCCGGTTTTCCACTCCACGTAGTCGAACATCTCGTAGTCCAGCATCTTCCCGGCGTAGCCCTGGAGCGGCCCCAGGGTCTCGTTGACGGTGTCCATCAGGATATTCATCGCCAGCGCGAAGCCGCTTTTGTACCCCGCGCCGAAGCGCACCAGGTTCAGCGCGATATACATGCAGCTGGAAAGCACCAGCGTCCTTTTCGCGCCGCCGAGCCTGCGCATCACCGGCCCCAGGAAGGGATAGAGGATCGAGATGGGCAGCCCGGAGATCTGCTTGCTCAGCTGCATATAGCCCTCGCCCCGTATGGTGTCCCCCAGCAGCCCCCGCAAAAGCTTCGGCGTCCTGCGGTCGGGGTACATGAACCGCACAATCGGGTAGATGTCGATGCCGGGCGTGAGCATCTGCAGCACGTTCGCCGCCGAGGTGTAGAGCATATATTTGTTGTGCCGCAGCACGGCGAAGGATTCCTTCAGCGTGAGCTTCGGCTCCTCCGGGTTCCCGGCAATGTCAAGCGCCGCCAGCTCCCCGTCGGTGTCCGCCGCCGTGCGCGCGCCGAAGCGCACCTTGTTGACGGCGAAGGTCCCCACGATGCCCGTGGCCAGCTTCAGCGGCAGCGTGATGGCGTAGCCCCGGGTATAGACCCGGTAGTCCGACCAGAGCCGCCGGTCCTTCACGAAGCCGAAGATCCACGCGGGGATATTGCCCAGGCTGTAGCCCATCTGGTTGCCGACGTTTTCCCAGGTGGTGGCCTTGCCGCGCTCGTCCGAAAAGGGCGTGATCCCGGCGTAGTATTTCGCGAAGGCCACCTGCCGCATGGTGCCCAAAATATCCCGCACGCACACGGTGATCGTGTACATCACCATGCGCCGCGCGGGGCTCAGCCCCAGGTCCAGCAGGTAGAAAAACCCGAACAGCGCGCTGATAACATGGTTGATCCGTATGATCCGCCGGTAGGTGTTGTCCGTCATGGGGCGGCGGTCCATCCACTGGCCGATGAAGGGGTCGTTGAAGGCGTCCCAAACCCGGGTGACGACGTCGCTTATCGTGATGTGGTTGGGGTTCACCTTGTAGGTATAGCGGTAGAGCCTGTCCCTGCCCCATTCCCACTGGTCCGTGGCGGTGAAGGTGAAGCCCTGGATGAAGAACAGCAGCTTCTCCCAGGGGGCCAGGCGCCCCCAGGCGGCGGCCTCCCCCTTCAGCCAGGTTTTCGGGCTGCGCAGGAGCTCCTGCACCTCCGCCCGCCCCTCCCCGCTCACCTTGAACCTTTCGAGGAGCCTGTCCAGCCAAGACCACCGAATGACGTTTATTTCGTTTTCGCTTTCAGGCAATCAAAATTCCCTCCATCATTCTATGAAAGGTGTAGAGACGCACGGCGGTGCGTCTCCGCATAAAAGCTACGCCTCTGCCATCTCCGTCTTTTCTTCCGCCAGCGCGCGCCTCTCAATCAGCTCCGCCTCCACCCTGTCCCGCGTCTCCGCCGGGTATTTATAAAATAGCCTTGCGAAGAAATACACAAAATTATCGAAGGCCGGCACCAGCAGGTAGAGCACCGGCGCCCATTTCATGAACAGCGGCGGCTGATTTTCGGCCTTGGGGTCGAAGCCCATGGCGTCGATCACCAGGTTGCCCACGGCGGTGTCGATGTTGTTCAGCACGATCTTGGTCATCAGGCCGTTGACGGCCATGTTCACGCCCTCGCTGCGCCGCCCGGTTTTCCATTCCACGTAGTCCAGCATCTCGTAGCTGTTGATGCTGCCCGCGATCTGCTGCACACGGCCCAGGGTGCGGTTGAGCATCTCCATGGTCCAGTTGAAGAAGATGCCGCCCTTCGATTTCATGCCCACCGCCCATTTCAGCGTATTGCAGGCCGTCACCACGCCCTGATAGAGCACCTGCATATTGCGCGGCCCGCCGACTTTCTTAATCAGCGGCAGGGCGAAGGGCACGATGAGGTTGCAGGGGGCGGACACGATGTTGTCCCGGAACCACAGCAAGAACTCGCCGCGCAGCCTGCCGGAGCTGCTGTTGAGCACCTTGTCCACCCCGCAGTAGCGGTAGAAGTCGTTGTCCGAAAGCCCGGGGGTGAACACCGTGATGAAGCGCGCGGCCATGTCCAGCAAAAAGTAGCGGTTGTGCCGTATGATGGAGAAGCACTCCTTCATCTCCAGAAAGAAGCCCTTCACCCCCGTGTGCTCCGAGGCGGGCGGGTTGAACATATCCGGCACGCGCTGCAGCACGAAGGAGGGCCCCAGCTCCAGGAACACGGAGGGGATGGACAGCACGCAGGCCCCCAAAACGTAGATGCTGTATTCCGACCAGCCGAACACCTCCCGCAGGCCGATGAGCACCAGGTACAGCGGCAGCACCATCTCGTGTATGGTGGTCCCCAGTCCCGATGCCCACGCGATTCTCGCGCGCTCCTTGGAATACGGCGTGATGTGGGCCCACACCTTCGCGCCCGAAACGGAAGCGGGCGTGTTGAACACGTCCCCGAAGCACTTCACGGCAATGAACAGCGCGATGCGCTGCCAGGGCGTCAGCCCCAGATCGAACATGGGCAGCAGCCGCAAAAAGGTCTGCAAAACCGTGTTGATCCGCATGATCCAGCGGTGCACGTTCAGGTTCCAGTTTTTCGTGTCCATCCACGCGCCCACGATGGGGTCGTTCACGCCGTCGAAGATCCCCACCGAGACATTGGCCACCGTCTGCAAGCGCTTGTCGATCCCGAACACGTTCTGGTAGAGGTACATGGTGTTCTGGCTGAAGCCGTTGCGCAGCCCGGTGATCAAGTTCGGCACGATGTGCACGGCCTGTTCCCAGGGCCGTATCCGCTCCTCGGGCAGCCCGTCGCCCCGCATCCACTGCACGGGGTGGTGCAGTGCCTGGTTCAGCTGCCCCCTAAATTCCTCAGAGATCGCCATTCACATTCCTCCCGCATATCTGATCTGTAGGGGCGGCACTTTTGCGAGCCTTAGCTGCGCAAAAGTAGTTGCCGCCCGAAGCTCATATTTTACAGCAACCTCACCAATGCAACAACAACACCCGCAATCCCCGCCAATATCAGCAGCACCTTGATCCCCTTCGATATCGCGTCGTCCGCGCTGCTGGGCGCCTGGTCCATCAGCCAATGGCTCAGACGCTTCACATGCTTCGCACCGAACATCTCCGTGTAGGTCAGCACCCGCGTTTTGTAGCTGCGCACATCCGCCTCGTCGAACTCGAACACGCGCACCCCTCGGCGCACCCCGTCGCCGTAGGCCGCGAAGCCGCAGCCCGGGCAATAGCCCAGGTCGATCCCGTCCACCCGCCCGGCGAAGCTGTTTTTGTGGTCGTGCCCGAAGAACATGCCCAGCATCTCGCCCTTTTCGCACGCGGCCTCGAACAGCCCCGCGTCGCTGTTCGGCACGCAGAGCGTCTCCAGGTGCCGCCCGCCCGGGTACACCTTGCTTTCATCGAGGGTATAAAACTTATCCTTAAACGCCGCGAACCCGCGTATCGCGCCCTTGCGTCTCTTGTCGTGCGCCGTGAGCAGCCGGTACGCCGCCTCCACGGGGATGTGCTGGAACAGCAGCGACGGCACGTAGTCCCCCGCTTGTCCGCGCAGGGCCTCCCGCGTCTCCCGGTACCAGGCGATTTGGTCAGCCTGAAGGGGCTCGTAGCCCCGCAAATTCGCGTTGCTGTGGGAGTCCAGCATATACACATTCAGCGCGGGCCTGCCGTCCCCGCCCTCAATGACGAGGTTGTGGTTCCCGCAGCCCGAAAGCCCCGGCGTATCCCGCGCCGCGCACACGGGCGATTCCAGGTACCACGCCAGCTGCTGCTGAGCCGGCACCCCCTGCACGTCGTGGTTCCCGAACACAAAAGTGAACGGAATCCCGCGTTCGTCCATCGGCGCGCATACTTGCCGTATGACCTTCTCGACATTTTCGCTCTTCTTCATCGAGGAGACCTGCCCGCGCACCTGGTCCCCCGTGAGCACGACCAGGTCCGGCTTTTCCCTGTCCAGCGCGGCGCAAATCAGCCGCAGCGTCTCCGCGTCCACGTCCAGCGTATCCTGGATGTCCGTGATCTGCATGATCTTGAACTTGCCGTCATGAAATTTCAGGTTTTGCATGGTACCATCCTCTCGTCCAATGCAACCGCTTGTTGATGTTTACCCTCTCGCCCTCACCTAATCCCCTAGGCTCCCTCTCGCAGAGGGAGCTGTCGCCGCAGCGACTGAGGGTGTTTCGCGGAGCGGCTGCTCGCGTTGCAAAAATGAAACTTTTCTTTGATTTCGTCGTTTCAACCTAATCCCCCAAGCTCCTTTGAAGG
>WQTL01000410.1 GCA_009786275.1 Bacillota bacterium
TGAACATCGTCCCCGCCTCGACCACCGTGGCCCCCGGCATCGACCCCAACACCGGCCAGCCGTGGGTCGAGCCGCCCATAGGAAACAGCAGCCAGCCCACCTGGACCACCACGACCTCCTGGGCCACCTATCCCTCCTCCGTCCAGGGCGTGGAAACCTTCACCACGGAATCCACCACCACGACCACCACGACCACGACCAAGACCTCCTGGACCCCGCCGGTGACCTACACCTACGTCGGGCCGAACACTTCGGCCACAACGGCACAGACCAAGCCGGCCTGGTGGCCTGACGGCGTGCCTTGGCCGCCGGAGGATTAAATAATAGCAAAAATGAACCGGGCCCCGCAGAATGCACGCGGGGCCCGGGTTTATCTAAAATCTAACGTCTAATATCTAATATCTATTCCCCTATCGCCTCCGTCAGCGCCTTCACCGCGTCCTCCATGGTGCAGCCCTCCAGCTGGGCCGCCGCCATGGTCTGATGCCCGCCGCCGCCGAGCTTTTCCATGACCACCTGCACGTTGCGCGCGCCCATGGAGCGGGCCGAGATATAGATCCTGCCCTCCTCGGCAAAGAGGATGAAGGCCGCGTCCACGCCCTCCACGCCCAGCAGCTCGTCGGCCGCCTGGGAGCAGACCAGCCGCTGGCACTGCCCGGGTACGGGAGGGGGCGGGGCAACGCCCACCGCGCAGCGGCCGACCATCTGCGCCCGCAGGACGATGTCCATTTTGCGTTTGATGTCCTCCCGGCTCCCGGCGAACAGGCCCTTCACCCGCACGGGGTCGGCCCCCCGGGCGCGCAGCCAGGCCGCGGCCTCGAAGGTGGCGGCCCCGGTGCGCAGCACGAAATCGCGGGTGTCCAGCATGATCCCCGCCAGGAGGCCGTCCGCCTGCGCGGGCGAAAGCCGGGGCGCGGGCTCGGTGTATTGCAGCAGCTCCGTGACCATCTCGCACGCGGAGGAGGCCCCCGGGTCGGTATGGAACACCAGCGCGCCCTGCAGGTGGTCCACCGCCTGCCTGTGGTGGTCGATCACGGCGGTGAGCGCCGCCCGCTCCGGCAGCTGCGCGCATTCGGCCAGCCGCGCCACGTGGGTATCCACCAGCACGACCAGGGTCTTCGCGTTCAGGTCGTTGAGGGCCTTGCGCGGGTGGATGATCTCCGGCGCGCCCTCCTGACCGCTCCAGAGCGTTAAGAGCGGCTGCGCCATGCAGGTGTCCCGCTCCAGTACGACGTACGCGGGCTTATTCTGCGCCCGGGCCAAGGCGCACACGCCCGCCGCCGCGCCCAGGGAATCGAAATCGGCCTGCCCGTGCCCCATGACGTAGACCTGCTCGCAGCCGCGTATCAGCTCGGCGAAGGCCGTGGCCGTCAGGCGCACGCGCACCTTTTCCGTGCGCTCCACCCGCCGGGACACCCCGCCGTAGAACTCATAGCTGAGGTCCGGGTTTTTCACCGCCGCCTGGTCGCCGCCCCGGCCCAGGGCGAGCTCGAGGGCCTGGCGGCTGTTGGCGCCGCACTCGCCGAAGGTCCTCCCCTGCCCCACGCCGATAGAGACCGTCACGCCCGCGGCCCTGCCCCGGAACTGGAAGGCGCGCACATCGTCCAGGATGCCGAATTTCGCCTCCGCCATGCGCCGCAGCATGGGCTGCTGCACCAGCAGCTGGTAGCGGTTGTCCCCCAGCTTGGCCAGCAGGCCCTCGTAGCGGGCCGCCCACTCCTCCAAAATGCCCTCTATCCCGGCGCGCAATTCCGCGCGCTCACTTTCGCGCCAGCCCCGGCGCAGCTCGTCCGCCCCGTCCAGCGCGATCTGCAGCAGGCAGGGCTGTAAGCGGCCGATCTCCGCGTGGAGCAGCGCGGGGTCGTCGGTCTCCGGGGAGTATACGCGCGCGTCCTTGGCGCGTTGCCGCCGCACCCAGCGGATGAGCGCCGCCGCCAGCAGCACGACCGCCAGCGCCAGCGCGAAGAGGATGCCCAGGACGATGGCCAGGTGCTTCGGGAGGAGGTACACGGCGGGCCTCCTTTGCAGGATTGGGGGTTGAAGTTTTGGGGAAAGGGTGTATAATAGAGGGGGAGGTGAGTTTTTGCAGAAAATGAAAATATATTTGGATACCTGTGTAATTGGCTATCTGGATCAGCGTGACGATCCCATTCGCATGGCAGAAACACGCAGGCTCTGGCACGCGATCCAAGCGGGCGAATATGAAGCGGTCATATCGGACACCACGTACGCGGAGCTGGACGAATGCCACGAGCCAAAGCGCTCCATTCTCATGGAATACCTACACGCGATTCCTTTCACTGTCGTGCCCTCTAACCAACTGACAGACGAACTCGCTGAAAAATTCATTGCGCTTGGGATACTCCGGCAAAAAAGCTATGACGACTGCGTGCATATTGCCTCCGCAATCACAAGCGGCTGCGACGCCATTGTCTCATGGAATTTCAAACACATTGTAAACCATGCCACAGTAACGGGCGTCAAGAGAATTATCTCCAACACAGACTACAAAGACATACTCATCTACACACCGCAATTCCTGACAGGAGGTGACCCACATGATTCATTTTGACATTCCGAAACCAAACATCAGTCCCGATTTTACCGTCGATGATTTGCACAAAATCCGCGAGTGGAATTATGAGCGTTTCAAGGACGCCACACCCGAAGAGCGCAGACAGCATTACCGCCAGATCCGCGAACGTATGGACAAGGAAATGCAAATCATGCGCTCCAAGGAAGCCGCCTAACCCTCCATCACCACCGGCAGCACCAGCGGGCTGCGCCTTGTGCGCTCGTACATCAGCCGGGATACCTCGTCGCGCAGCTTGCCGCGCAGGGTGTTCCAGTCCCGGCGGCTGCGGGCGGGGGTCTCCTCGATGACGCGCAGGGCGGCCTCGCGGGCCTCCTCCAGCAGGTCGCCGGATTCCTTGACATAGACAAAGCCCTTCGAGAGGATCTCCGGGCCGGACACGACCTGCCCGGTCTCGCGGCTGACGCACACCGCCACCACGATCATGCCCTCCTGGGAGAGATGCCTGCGGTCCCGCAGCACAGCCGAGCCCACGTCCCCCACGCCGTAGCCGTCCACGTAGACGCTGCCCGCGGGGACCGGCTCAGCGACTTTCATTTCGTCCTGGGTGAGCTCCAGCTGGATGCCGTTGTCGGCGATCATGATGTTGTTCGGATCCAGGCCCATGCCCTGGGCCAGCTGCGCGTGCTTCACCAGGTGCTTCTGCTCGCCGTGCACGGGGATGAAATACCGGGGCCGGGTGACGCCCAGCATGATTTTCAGCTCCTCCTGGCACGCGTGGCCCGAGACATGCACGTCGTACATCTTCTCGTAGACAACCTCGGCGCCGAGCTTGAGCAGCTCGTTGACGACCTTGCCCACGGTCTTCTCGTTGCCGGGGATGGGGGTGGCGGAGATGATCACGCAGTCCTGCGGGCCGATCTCCACCTTGCGGTGGTCGGAGAAGGCCATGCGGGTCAGCGCGCTCATGGGCTCGCCCTGGCTGCCCGTGGTGATGATCACCAGCTGGTCGGGGGCGTAGCGGTGGATCATGTCGATGGGGATCATGATCCCCTCGGGCACGCGCAGGTAGCCCAGCTCCATGCCCACGCTGACCACGTTCTCCATGCTGCGGCCAATCAGCGCGACCTTGCGGCCCGTGTGGGACGCCGCGTCGATGATCTGCTGCACCCGGTGCACGTTGGAGCTGAACGTGGCCACCAGCAATCGGCGGTTGCTGGCCTTCTGGAACAGCGTCTCGAAGCTCTCGCCCACCTTGCGCTCGCTCATGGTGTAGCCCGGGCGCTCGGCGTTGGTGGAATCCGAGAGCAAGGCCAGCACGCCCTTCTTGCCGTAGCGGGAAAGGCGCGCCATGTCGATCATCTCGCCGTCGATGGGCGTGGTGTCGATCTTGAAGTCGCCGGTCTGGATGACCGTGCCCGCCTCGCAGGTGATGGCCAGGGCGAAGGCGTCGGGGATGGAGTGGTTGACGTGGATGGCCTCCACCAGGAAGCAGCCCAGCGGGATGGTGTCCCCCGGGCGGATCTCGATGAGCCGGGTTTTCTCCAGCAGGCGGTGCTCCTTCAGCTTGCCCCGGATGAGCCCCAGGGTGAGCTTGGCGGAATACACCGGCACGTTCACGCGCCGCAGCAGGAAGGGCAGGCCGCCGATGTGGTCCTCGTGGCCGTGGGTGATGACGATGCCCTTGATGCTCCCGGCGTTCTGCTCCAGCCAAGTGAAGTCGGGGATGATCAGGTCGATGCCGGGGGTTTCCGCGTCGGGGAAGGCCAGCCCGCAGTCCACGACGATCCTGTCGCCCCGGAACTCGTACACCGTCAGGTTCTTTCCCACCTCGTTGAGCCCGCCCAGGAACGTGACCTTCACGGGCTCGAGCTTCTGCTTGCGGGGGCGGCCGCGCTTGGCGGGCTGTTTCTGCTGCTGCTGGGGATTTTTCTGCTGGGGATTTTTTTGTTGCGCATTCTTTTGCTGCGGCTGAGATTTTGCCGCGTTCGGATTTTGCTGCAAATGCAATAACTCCTTCTATTCCACAGCCAGAATAAAGCCTCCTGCATACGAAGCCCTACGCAAGCTGTGGTGTATGTAATATATCTCTATATCATGGAGGCCGCGCGGGCGCTCCACTGTATACGAATCTACTCTCATTATACACAAAAAATTTATTTTGTCAAGTTTTTTATTGCAAGGGGCAAGGAAAGGTGATAGAATAGGTGTAACTGTAGGGGCGGCATTCTTGCCGCCCGCGCATTCAACACAACGCCGGGGGACTTTTCACATGCCCTACAAAAACCTTCTGGACCTGCACACCCACACCGACAACTCCTTCGACGGCCACCATTCCGCGGTCTTCCTGTGCGAAACCGCCGCCGCCCGGCATTTACGCGCGGTGGGGTTCACCGATCACGTGGAAATGGATTTCTACCGCGCGCAGAACTTCGACCGCACCGCCAAGCAGAGCTACTTCGAGATCGTGAAGGCCCGCTCGGCCTTCCGCGGCAAGCTGATTGTCTGCGCGGGGGCGGAGCTCGGCCAGCCCACCTACAACCCGGCGGAATCCGAGAGCCTCGTCCAACAATATTCATATGACGTCGTGAACGGTTCTATTCACAATCTGCGGGGCAAAAAAGATTTTTGGTTCCTCCCCCGGGAGGAATACGAAAACGGCGGCGCGGACAGGCTCCTGCGGGAATATTTCGGCGAGATGCTCCTGCTGGCGCAGTGGGGCAAGTTCGACGTCCTGTCCCACCTGACCTACCCTCTGCGCTACATCGCGGGCGAGCACGGCATCCCCGTGGACCTCGCGCGCTACGCCGAACAGATCGACGCCGTCCTGGAGGCCGCAATCAAGAATAAGCTCGCCCTGGAGATCAACGCCTCGGGCCTGCGGCAGAAGCTGGCCCAAACCATGCCCGGGGAGGATATCGTGCGGCGCTTCCGCCAACTGGGCGGCGAGCGCGTCACCGTGTGCTCCGACGCGCATTACGCCGACGACCTCGGCGCGGGGCTGGAGCAGGGCATGGACCTCGCTTTGCGCTGCGGCTTCACGCACATGACGCTCTATCAAAAGCGCGAGCCCATGCCCATCGAGATCGTATGAAACACGCCTACCGCGCCTACGCGAAAATCAACCTCCTGCTGGACGTCACCGGCAAGCTGCCCAACGGCTACCACAGCGTGGCCATGATCATGCAGTCCATCGATCTGCACGACACTGTCACCGTGGAAGCCGCCGGCAGGCCCGGCGTCGGGATCGCCTGCGACCTGCCCTACATCCCCACGGACAGGCGCAACATCGCCTGGAAGGCCTGCGAAGCGTTTGGTGTGACCGATGGACTGAACATCACCCTGGAGAAGCGCATCCCCAGCCAGGCGGGCCTGGGCGGCGGCAGCGCGGACGCGGCGGCCGTGCTCACCGCTTTGCGCGATATGTTCAAACCCGGGATGCCCGACGGGGAGTTGCTTGCCATCGGCGCGAAAGTCGGGGCCGACGTGCCCTTCTGCCTGACGGGCGGCTGCTGCCTGGCCGAGGGCATAGGAGAGCTCCTCACGTCCCTGCCCTGCCTGCCCGACGGCTACGAAATCGAGGTGCTCAAGCCATCCGCCGGCGTCAATACCGCCAAGGCCTACGCCGCGCTGGATACCATCGCCCTGCGCCGCCCACAGACCGCCCAAGCCGTCGGATACGCCAGGCAAAGCGATTGGGAGAGCCTCTTCCCCCTGTGCGAAAACGTCTTCGAGCAGGTTGCCCGCCTGCCAGGCCTGGCGGAGTACCGACGCGGCCGCCTGGAACACGGCGCGCTCCTGGCCCGCATGACGGGCTCGGGCTCGGCGGTATATTCGATTTGGCGCGCGGGGACGATGCCGGCGGCTCTGCAAGCGCCTATGGTGTGCGAGGGGAGTTTTATTTGTAAGCCCACGCAATTTGGAGTAGAGGAGATATAGCCGTGCCGGAAATTTCACGTTTTGAGGGAATCATAATTACGATGTATTTTAAAGAGCACAACCCGCCGCACTTTCACGCGGAATACAATGGGATGGAAGCGCTGTTTGACTTGACGCAGGGCGCATTCGTCAAGGGCGCGCTGCCCTCCAAGCAAGCCCGCTTTGTTTTGGCGTGGTACGAGTACCATAGGGAAGAGCTGCTGGAAATATGGCAATCAAAATCATTCAAAAAAATTGAGCCGTTAAGGAAATAAGGAGGCCTGTCATGCTTCGCCCGGAACTGTATCAGGTGTACCCGCATGCGGACTATACCGTTGACCTGTACTACGACAACGGGGAAATCAGAAAATATGACTGCGGCGCGCTTGTGCTGGAACCCGCCGTGGCCCGCTATGTGCGTACGCCCACGGACTTCATCCGCATGAGCGCCGTGCTCAACCGCACCTTCGCGCTGGACTATACCGGCGACCTGGATCCCGCACAGTGCATTGATATCTGCCCGGATGTCCTCTACCGCGGGAGCATCTCCTGCGAAGAGGCGCCGCAACTAAAACTCGCAAGCTAGGAGGCCCCCATGTTCACCAACAAACTCGAACTCTCCATCTCCGATGAGCTGCGCAACTACGACATCTTCCCCAAGGTGGTACCCGCGGGAAAAACAAGCGAAATCACCGTGAAGCCCCTGGGCTGGCACGCGGCGTTTCAACAGGGCGAGACCTACCAACTGAGCGTCTGCCCCCTGGACGAGGGCAACCCCCTGCAATACCCGGACCGCCCGAACAAATTCGAGTACGACGCCGTCCCCGACGCCGACGGCTGCGTGCGCTTCTCCTTCGAATTTTTCGGCGAGCAGCAATATTTCGTGCGACTGCGGAAGGAGAATTTCAAACTCCAGCTGAGCGTCTACGCCGTCGCCGGCGACCTCGCGGGGCGCTATCCCTTCCGCGGCGACCTGCACCTGCACTCCCGCCGCTCCGACGGCAGGCAGGCCCCGGAGG
>WQTL01000411.1 GCA_009786275.1 Bacillota bacterium
TCGGGCGCGAAAAAGCGCTTCAAGCTTTCCAAGAACGGAAAGCCCATGCGCTCCCACGCCTTCTCGTCCCACGACATCAAGGGCCGCAAGAGCGGCAAGAACAAACGCAACCTGCGCGGCACGGCGGTGGCAGACAAGACCAACGCCAAGCAGATCAAACGCCTGATCCCTTACAAATAAGACACGGAGGATAACGAAACATGGCAAGAGTAAAAGGCGCGGTCATGACGCGCAAGCGCAGGAATAAAGTTCTCAAGCTCGCCAAGGGCTATTACGGCTCCAAGAGCCGCCTGTTCAAAACCGCCAAGCAGGCCGTGATGAAGTCCGGCCAGTACGCCTATATCGGCCGCAAGCAGCGCAAGCGCGATTTCCGCCGCCTGTGGATCACCCGCATCAGCGCCGCGGCCAAGCTGAACGACATGAACTATTCCACCTTCATCAACGGCCTGAAGCGGGCCGGCGTCACCCTCAACCGCAAGATGCTCAGCGAGATCGCCATCGCGGACCCCGCGGGCTTCACCGCCCTGACGGAGCAGGCGAAGGCGGCGCTGTAGCCGCGCGCATCCGCGCTTGAGAAGGGCAATGGCCATGAAAATCGAGCGCATCGCCTGCGGCGCCGTCAATTGCTTTATCGTCTCGCAGGGGGACAGCGCCATTTTGGTGGACACCGCGCAGACGGCCTACCGGGAGCGCATCCTGGAAAAGTGCAGGGCGAAGCACGTGAAGCTCATCGTGCTCACCCACGGGCATTACGACCACGCGCAGAACGCCGCCTGGCTTGCCGCGCAGCTGGGTGTCCCCGTCGCCATGCACGCGGCGGACGTCCCGCTGCTCGCGCAGGCGCCCCTGCCGAAGGCCCGCACCCTGCTGGGATATCTTTTGGTGGGCGGGATGTGGCTGCAGCAGGCCCCCGTCGCCGGGCCGGTGGTGTCGCGGCTCCTGGACAACGCGGTCCCGGCCTTCGAGCCGGCGGTCCTCTTGCGGGACGGTGATTCCCTGGCGGCCTACGGCGTGGATGCGGTTGTGCTCGCGCTGCCGGGCCACACGATGGGCTCCATCGGCCTGCTGGTAGGCGATTCCAACCTCCTTGTGGGCGACGCGCTGATGAACATCCTGCGGCCGCAAAAGGCGCCGCACTACCTGGACCGCGCCGCGATGGAGCGCAGCGCCGAAAGGCTCAGCGCCTTCGGCGGCGGTGCCGTCGTCCATTTCGGGCACGGCGGCTCCGTGACCAACAGGAGCTGGTGATGAACGAGTTCACAGGCAAAGCCAACGTATATGACAAAGCGCGGCCGGGTTACGCCCCTGCCGCGCTGGATTTCATATTAGGCCTGGCTTCCCCCAACGCCGTTGTCGCCGATATCGGCGCGGGCACGGGAAAATTCTCCGCCATGCTCGCCGCGCGGGGCTGCGAGGTCATCGCCGTGGAGCCCAACGCCGATATGCGCTCGAAGCTGCCGGTGCTTGAGAATCTGCGCATTGTCAATGGCACAGCCGAAGCCACCGGTCTGCCTGACCACAGCGTAGACGCCGTCACCTGCGCCCAAGCGTTTCATTGGTTCGACGGGGAGAAGTTCAAGGCCGAGTGTGAACGCATTCTCAAGCCGGGCGGGCGGATTTTCGTGGTGTACAACAACCCCGTAGGGCACGAGAGGCACGACGAGCTCATCTGGCACAGCAAGGACGGCCCGCCGGGCAGCCATTGGCTCGAGCGCGAGGAGCGCCTGCGCGACTTTTTCAGCCCGGGCATGCGGCACGAGATCTTCCCCAACCCGGTGTCCTATGACGCCCGGGGCTGGCTGGACTACATGCTTTCGCATTCCATGTCCCCGCGCCCCGGCGAGGAAGTCTACGAACGCTTTGCGGACAGCGTGCGGCTCATCTTTACGCGCCATAACGAGGATGGCCAAATGCTGCTGCCGTTGGAAACCGTGGTGTATACGAGCCTATGAAGAGAACCCGCGTTTTCTATGCCCTGGCCGCCTTGGCCCTGCTCGGGGTTGAGGTGTGCATTGCCCTGTTCGTACATGATAGTTTCGTGCGGCCATATCTTGGGGATGTGCTGGTGGTCGTTCTGATCCACTGCGCCCTGCGGGTGGTATTTCCAGGCAAGCCGCGCCTGCTGCCGGCGTATGTGTTCGCGTTCGCCTGTTTGACGGAGCTCACGCAGCTGATTCATCTGCTGGATTTGCTGGGGCTTTCGTACATCGGCTGGCTGCAAATCATCGCGGGCGGCACGTTCGACTGGGCGGATATTGTGTGCTATGCGGTTGGGTGCGCTTTGGTTGGCATCGTGGAAAAATGTGTAGAGACGCACGGCAGTGCGTCTCCAAAATAGAAACATAATTTTACTTCAGCCGGGAGACGCACTGCCGTGCGTCTCTACATCATTATAAACTAAAATATCTCTCCGCGTTGCCGAAGCTCACATCCCTTGCCAGAGCGGCGAGGGTTTCTTTGCCGTCCGGGTACAGCCCCTGCTCCACCCATTCGCCGGCCAGGCCGCAGAAGATGCGCCGGAAATACTCGTGGCGCGGATAGGACAGGAATGAGCGGGAATCCGTCACCATGCCGATAAACGTGCCCAGCGCGCCGAGGTTCCCCAGGGCTTTGAGCTGCTCGCGCATGCCGTCGATGTTGTCCATGAACCACCAGGCCGGGCCGAACTGTAATTTCCCGGGGACCTCGCTGCCCTGGAAATTGCCGATCATCGTGCCGAGGATGTAGTTGTCCCGGGGGTTGATGTTGAACAGGATGGTCCGGGGCAGCACGCGCTTCTCGTCCAGGGAATCCAGGAAGCGCGACAGCGGGTATGCCACGGGCCAGTCGCCGATGGAGTCGAAGCCCGTGTCGGGGCCGACGGCGCGCAGCATGCGGGTGTTGTTGGAGCGCTGCGGGCCCATGTGCAGCTCCATCGCCCAGCCCAGGCGCGCGTATTCTGCCGCCAGTGCCTGCAGCAGCGCGGTCTGGTACTGATCCACTTGCAGGTCGTTGGGGAGCTCCCCCCGCAGGCGGGCGTGGAAGATGCGCTCCAGCTCCAGGTCGCCGGCCGGGGCGTAGGGCACGTATCGGAAACCGTGGTCGCTGGCGCGGCAGCCCAGGGTATCGAAGAAAGCGGCGCGCTCCAGCAGGGCCAGCACCAGGTCGTGGAAGCTGCGCACGGGCTGGCCCGCGGCCTGCTCCAGCTGCTTGAGCCAGGGCAGGAAGCCGGGTTGGTCGATCCCCAGGGCCTTGTCGGGCCGGAAGGCGGGCAGCACCCGGAAGGGAAGGTCCTCCTTCGCCAGGGCCGCGTGGTATTCCAGGCTGTCGGCGGGGTCGTCGGTGGTGCATAGGGCACGTACGTTGGATTTCGCGATGAGCTCACGCGGGGTGAAGCCGCCGTTTTGGATCTGCGCGTTGCAGGCTTCCCAGATTTCATTGGCCGAATTCGCGCCCAGCACCGTGCGGCAATCGAAGAAGCGCTGCAATTCCAAGTGCGCCCAGTGGTGCAGCGGGTTGCCCATGAGCTTTGGCATGCAGGCGGCCCAGGCCAGGAATTTCTCCTTGCCCACGGCGTCGCCCGTGACGAGGGATTCCGACACCCCGCAGGAGCGCATGGCGCGCCACTTGTAGTGGTCGCCGCCCAGCCACAGCTGCGCGATATCCTGCGGGGTCTCGTTGTCGTAGATCTCTTTGGGCGAAAGATGGCAGTGCCAGTCGAAAATAGGCTCCTGCTTCGCCGCATCGAACATCTCCCGGGCGGTCCCGGTGGTCAAGAGGAAGTTTTCATCCAGAAAAGACATGTGTCACGCCTCCGTTTGATTTTCATAGAATATCATATAGTGTAAAGGCTGCGGGCGCGTTTGTCAATACGCTTGCGAAAAAACAAAAAAATATCTTGACAAGCGCCGCGAAGTGTGCTACCATGATACGCACATTCTTCGGGAGGCAAATTCATGCGGACGAACAACGCCATTATTATCATCAGCATCGCCATCAAAGGCGGTGCCATTCGGCGTTGTGCTGATTCTTAAAGCCGGCCTTCGGGTGTCAGAGCTTCGTCAGCAAACGCTGACGGAGCTCTTTTTCATATCACAAACAACAACGATGGAGGGACTACTATGACAGAGCAACTGGCGGAGATCGGCGGCAGGCTGGCGGCCCTGCGGGACATTATGGACATCCCGGTGGAGCAGATGGCCAAGGCGATGCAGCTGGGCAACGACGACTACCTGGCCTACGAGCGCGGGCGGCGGGACTTCTCGTTCAGCTTCCTCTATAACGCGGCGGGCATCCTCGGCGTGGACGTGGTGGAGATCATCAGCGGGGAATCGCCCAAGCTCAAGACCTGCGCCCTGGTGCGCAAGGGCGAGGGCTTCAAGATCACCCGCAACGAGGCCTACGACTACAAGCACCTGGCCTTCACCTTCCGCGACAAGAAGGCCGAGCCCTTCCTGGTGACGGTGGAGCCCAAGGAGGGCGAGACCCCGGCCCTGCATACCCACGAGGGGCAGGAGTTCAACTACATGGTCTCCGGGCGCATGGAGTTCCGCCTGGACGGCATCGCCTACGAGCTGGAGGAGGGTGACAGCGTATACTTCGATTCCGGCATCCCCCACGCCGCGCGGGCTCTGGACGGGCAGGCAAAGTTCATCGCCGTGGTGGTGAATTGATCCTGCTTCCAGGTAGAGACGCACGGTAGTGCGTCTCCCGAAAAAACAGTATTTTGTGCGGAGACGCACTGCCGTGCGTCTCTACATAAGGAGGCTCTTATGCAACTGGAAACCCCGCGCCTGATCCTGCGGGAGATACGCAAAACGGACTTCGCCGCCATCCACAGCATGGGGAGCAACCCCGCCAACGTGGTCTACATGGCCTGGGGGCCGAATGGGGAAGAGCAGACGCGCGGCTTCATCGCATATGCCATGAAGGCGGCCAAGGCCGAGCCGCGCGTGAGCTTCCATTTCGCCGTGACGCTGAAACCCACCGGGCAGATCATCGGCACCTGCGATATCTCACAGGAGAAGGACTGGCACGGCCGCAGGTTCATCTGCGGCGGCCTGGGCTGGATTTTGCACATGGACCACTGGAAGCAGGGCTACGGCACGGAGCTGGCCGCCGCGCTGATCCGCTTCGGCTTCGAGGAGCTTGACCTGCACAGGATACGCGTCAGCTGCGACGGCGAGAACTACGGCTCTTACCGGGTGATGGAGCGCAACGGCATGCGCCGCGAGGCCGTGTTCCGGCAGGCCATCCTCGGGCGCGACGGCACCTGGCACGACCAGTATGAATACGCGATTTTGCGCGACGAGTGGGCGCAAACACAAGAGAAGGAGTAACACCATGCCGCTATACGAGAAATTTGTGGGCCGCAGCCGCGACGACTTCGCCACGCTGGAGGACCTGCAACGGAATTTCCGGCTTACTGTACCCGATGATTTCAATTTCGCATTTGACTGCCTGGACGTCATCGCCGCCGAAACGCCGGACGCCCTGGCGCTGCTGTGGCTGTCAAATGAGGGGGAGGAGAGGCGCTTCACCTTCGAGGATATGCGCCGCCTGTCCGTGAAGGCCGCGAACTTCTTCGCCGCGCAGGGCATTGCCAAGGGCGACATGGTGATGCTCACGATGTCCCGGGACTGGCGCTATTGGCCGGTGCTGATGGGCTTACATCGAATGGGCGCGGTGGCCGTGCCGGCGACTTACTTATTGACCAAAAAAGATATCGAATACAGAATGAACGCGGCCTCCATCAAAATGCTGCTGACCACCCCGCGCTTCGGCGTGGTACAGGCCATGGAGGAGGCCCTGCCGCAGTGCCCCACGGTGGAAAAGCTCGCCGTATTCGGCGGCGCCGTCCCCAATGATCGCTGGATCGACTTCGACGCGGGGTTTGAGGCCGCCCCGGAGACCCCCGTCGAGCGCCGCAACGTGAAGAGCGAGATGATGCTCATGGCGTTTTCCTCGGGCACCACGGGGTATCCGAAGATGGTGTGGCACGACTACACCTACCCGCTGGGGCACATCATGACGGGCTGCTTCTGGCACCGCTGCGAGGAGGGTGGGCTGCATTTCACGATCTCCGACACCGGGTGGCTGAAAAGCCTGTGGGGTAAGATGTACAGCCAGTGGCTGGCGGGCAGCGCCGTGTTCACCTACGACTTCGACAAGTTTTCCGCGCCGGATATCCTGGAGAAGATGGCGAAGTACAGGGTCACGACATTTTGCGCGCCACCCACCATGTACCGCTACCTGATCAAGGAGGACCTGTCGAAGTACGACCTGCGCAGCCTGAAGCACTGCGCCGCGGCGGGCGAGGCCCTCAACCCGGAGGTATTCAAGGTCTGGCTGCAGGGCACGGGCCTGAAAATCTTCGAGGGCTTCGGCCAGACGGAGACCACCATCAGCTGCTGGACCGGTTACCCCTGGATGCAGCCCCGGCTGGGCTCCATGGGGCTGCCCGTGCCCGGCTACCGCATGATCATCGCCGACGACAGCGGCCGCGAGGTCGGCCCCGGCGTCACGGGAGAGATTTGTATCCGGACAGACGCCGCGGGCGGCGGCAAGCCCTTCGGCATGTTCTCGGGCTATTACCGCGACGAGGAGATGACGGCGCGCATTTGGCACGACGACGTCTACCACACCGGCGACACGGCCTATAAGGACGAGCTGGGCTTCCTGTGGTACATCGGCCGCACGGACGACGTCATTAAATCCTCCGGCTACCGCATCGGGCCCTTTGAGGTGGAGAGCGTGCTGTTGGAGCACCCCGCCGTCACCGAGTGCGCCGTCACCGGCGTGCCCGACCCCGAGCGCGGCTTTGCCGTGAAGGCGACGGTTGTGCTCAGCGCGGGATACGAGGCCTCGCCGGAGCTGACAAAGCAACTGCAAACCCACGTGAAGAAGCTCACCGCGCCCTACAAATACCCCCGGGTGGTGGAGTACGTGGACGCCCTGCCCAAGACCGTGAACGGGAAAATCCGGCGTTCGGAGATACGGGAGAAGGATATGGGGCGGTAGTATGCACCCCCCGGCGCTGCGCGTCGGGGGGTGTTTTTGCTTCAACAGATTTTACAAATTAGCCATTGCAGGCCTCGAAAAAATGTGGTATACTAAAAACAAGATAAGTAGAGAAAGGGGAATCGCCAATGATCGACCTGCTGCTGATACTTGCCTTCGCCTTTATGGTTTTGATGGCGGCGCGGCGCGGCTTTTTCCGCACGGTGCTGCAGCTGGCCGCGTGGGTCGTCAGCATCGCCCTGGCGGGGGTGCTCAGCGCCGCGCTGGCGGGGCCGGTCTACGAGGCCTTTTTCGCCGCCCCGGCGCGCCTGCTCATCGAGCAGAACATCGGCGCCGCGGTGGATAGCAGCCAGGCCGCGCAGATCGCCCAACAGGTGATCGGGGAGCTCCCCGAGGCGGTGCGGCAGCTGGCGGGCGTGGCGGGCATCTCCATGGAGGGGCTCGTCGGGAACTTGCGGGAGGGCGGCTTCAGCG
>WQTL01000412.1 GCA_009786275.1 Bacillota bacterium
TAACATTGGCCATGTATACTAACCGCAACGAAACCGAAAGGAGCGAGGCATGAACGGCAGACACGAGTTGAAGTTCTATATCAACGCGGCGGACGCGGCGCTGCTGCGCACACGGCTGCGGGCCGTGGCAAAGCCGGACGAAAACGCCGACGAGGGCGGCGGCTACCACGTGCGCAGCTTGTATTTCGACAATTACGAGGACAAGGTGGTGATCGAAAAACTCTCCGGCCAGAGCCGCCGCGAGAAATTCCGGCTACGGTACTACGGCGGCGACACATCAATGATCCGGCTGGAGAAAAAGAGCAAGATCAACCGCCTGTGTTACAAAGAAAGCGCGGTACTCACAGCGGATCAATGTACGGCAATTTTGGAGGGCTACTACGACATGGCCCTGAAAAACCCCGACGCGCCGCTGCTCATGGAGCTTTATGCGAAAATCCGCAGCCAGAACCTGCGGCCGCGGAGCATCGTGGACTACTACCGGGAAGCCTATGTTTTCCGCGCTGGCAACGTGCGCATCACCTTTGATAGCCAAATCAGGACGTCCAACAGCGTTACTGGCTTCCTCAATCCGGCGCTTCCCACGATCCCCGCGGCAAACGCAACCATCCTGGAGGTCAAGTACGACGGCTTTCTCCCGGACATCATCCGCGACATCGTGCAAATCGGCTTTCGCAATCAAACCGAGTTTTCCAAGTATCTTGTGGCAAGGCTTGTATAATCAAACAAACAAAATCAGTAAAATTATCAGGAGGATTTCATCATGTCAGACATTTTCGAGAAACTATTCAGCTTCAGCTTCCTCAGCAAGGCGGCTACCTTCTCCATCCCGGACATCCTGGCGGCGCTGGGCGTGTCCTTCGCCCTGGGCCTGTTCATCTACTTCGTTTACGTCAAAACGTACAAGGGCGTGATGCACTCGTCGTCCTTCGGCATCTCTCTCATCGCGATGGACATGATCACGACCCTCGTCATTTTGACGGTATCATCCAACCTGATCGCCTCGCTGGGCATGGTGGGCGCACTCTCCATTGTGCGTTTCAGAACGGTGGTAAAGGAGCCGCTTGACCTCGTTTACCTGTTCTGGTCTATCACGGCAGGCATCATCGTGGGCGTGGGCCTTATTCCTCTGGGCATAATCGGCTCCGTTGTGATCGGCTTGATCCTGTTCGTGTTCGTCAACCGTAAGACCAACGACACCCCCTACGTCGTCGTGGTCAGCTGTGCCGGGGACGATGCAGAAGCGCAGGCCCTGGCCCTGCTGAAAGGCCAGACGAAAAAGCACGTCGTCAAGGCCAAGAGCGTGTCCCGCGAAGGCGTGGAGCTCACCGTCGAAGTGCGGCTGAAGGAATCGTCCTCCGCGTTCGTCAATGCGTTACTGGGCGTTGAGGGCGTGTTCAACGCCACGCTGGTTTCCTACAATGGCGACTACTATATGTAATGGGAGGAGTCTCCGACCATGATAACAAGCAAACGACTTTCTGCCATTGTGGCCGTTGCGCTGTGCGCTTGCCTTGTATTCTGCGGGGTGATCGTCTATGCCAACTATACTATTGAAAGCAGAAAAGCCCCTGAGTACCAGAGCAGGCTCTTTGGGGACGAGATTCTCACCATCGACATTCAGGTGGACGAGGACGACTGGCAGGGACTGCTGGACAACGCCCAGGCGAAGGAATGGGTTTCCGGCGATCTGGTCATCAACGGCGAGCGCTTTGGCGCGGTGGGTCTGCGGACAAAGGGCAATTCCAGCCTTTCGCAGATGCGAAGCTCGGATAGCGGCAGATACAGCCTGCAATTCAAAGCCAACAAGTATGTCAAAGGACAGACTTTTTACGGCCTGGACACGTTCTGCATCAACAATCTGCTGGGCGATGCTACCTTTATGAAGGACTACATGGCCTATGAAATCATGGAGTACGTTGGCGTGGCGGCTCCCCTGCGCAACTTTGCCAGCGTGACGGTCAACGGCGAGGACTACGGCTTCTGCATCGCACTGGAGCGCTATGACAAGGCGTTTTTGGACAGAGAGTTCGACACCTCGGGTGGGCAGCTCTACAATGTCAAAATCGGCATGGGGATGCGCGGTGACTTCGAGGATATGTTCCAGGATGGCGGCGGCAGGCCCCAGGGTGGAATGCCGCAAGGCGGTATGGACTTTGGTGAGCGTGACGGCGGCATGGGTATGATGGGCGGCTTCGGCGGTCGTGGCGGCGGTGGCTCCCTGCTCTACACCGACGATGACCCCGCCAGCTACAGCTCTATTTTTGATAACGCCGTGTTTAAGAATTCGGAAAAAGACCAGCAGCGCGTCATTGAGGCCCTGAAAAATCTTAACGCCGGAACCGACTTGGAGAAATACATCGATGTGGATCAGACCCTGCGCTACTTCGCGGCGCATACAGTCGTTGTCAACGGCGACAGCTACACCTCGAACATGCAGCAGAATTACTATCTCTACGAGCGCAACGGGAAAATCACTATTTTACCGTGGGACTACGGCCTCGCGTTCGGCGGATTTATGTCCTCTGGTGGTGCGTCAGGCGTTGTCAACTTCCCCATTGATACTCCCGTTAGCGGGGTGAATATGGAGGATAGGCCACTGCTCAACAAGCTGCTGGAAGTGGATGAATATCACGAACGCTACCACGAATATCTACGTGACATTGCTGAGGGCTATCTTCAAAGCGGCCTATGGGAAGATGCAATCGACGCCCTTGACAAAAAAATCAACGGCTATGTGAAAAACGACGTTTCGGCATATTTCACGTATGACCAATACCAGGCGTCGCTGCCCGTGTTCACACATCTGGGCCTGTTGCGGGCTGAAAGTATCCTAGGCCAGCTGGACGGAACGATCCCCTCCACAAGCGAGGGCCAAAGGGCCGAAGGCGCTGTTCTGGTGGATGCTTCCGGCATCAACCTCAATGCGCTGGGTTCCATGATGGGTGGCGGCGGTATGGGCGGTGGTGACAGAGGCCAAGGAGACGGCAGAGAGCAGCCTGGTCAGCAGAACGAACAACCCGGACAGCCAGGTGGCTTTGGCGGCAGACCTGACTTTGGAGGCGGCGATATGCCCGACATGGGCGTCATGGGTGAGGTAATGCAAATCCTCATGGCGGCGGGTTTTGAACTGACCGACGAGGTAAAAGCCGCCCTGCTGGAATTAGGCCTCACTGAGGAGCAAATGGAAATGTTCACGAATATGCAGGGCATGATGAGCGGTATGGGTGAACGTGGCGGTTTTCCGGGCGGCGGCGGATTCCCCGGCATGAGCGGAGACGCGGAAGGCGGCGGTATGCCGGGCGGGAACAGGCCGGGTGGAATGGGTATGAGCAATCCATCAAACGGAACTGCGATGATGACAAGTGCAGGATATGCCATCCTGCTCGGCGCATTGTTGCTTATACTTGCAGGGACGATAATTATCATTGCAAGACCGAAGAAAAATGTGTTATAATAGGCGCGGAGGTGCTTTATGGCGAAAATACTGATATGCGACGACGAACCCGGCCTGCGGGCGGTCATCAAGCGCTATGCGCATTTCGAGGGGCACGAAACCACGGAAGCGGGCGACGGCAAGGAAGCCGTGGACGCCTGTGAGCGGGAGGCTTTCGATCTCATCGTCATGGACATCATGATGCCAGAGATGGACGGCTTCGCGGCGGTACAGGAAATCCGCAAGAACTCCGACGCACCCGTTATCATGCTGTCGGCCAAAGGCGAGGAATACGACAAGGTGCTCGGCTTTGAGTTGGGTGTGGACGATTATGTCGTGAAGCCATTTTCCTCCAAGGAAATGATGCTGCGCATCAACGCCATATTGCGCAGGACGAGCAAGAACACCTCCAATGCTGAGGGGCACACCGTCTTTACGAAGGGCGGCTTTACGGCAAACCTGACGGCCTATAAGATTTTCATCGACGGCGAGCAAGTGGAGCTGGCTCCAAAGCTCTATGATCTGTTGTTCTTCCTTATCCGCAACAAAAACATCGCAGTTCCACGCGAAAAAATCCTAACCGAGGTTTGGGGCTTCGACTACTATGGCGACGACAGGACAATTGACACACATATGCGGCTGCTGCGCAAAGCGATGGGGCCATACGCCGATCTCATCAAGACCCTGCGCGGGCTGGGATATAGATTCGAGGGGTGATCAATGTGAGTAGACTACGGCTGAAATGGAAGATCTTTGGATTCCTGTTGGGGTTCTGTGTCTTGCTGCTGTGTATCATGTGGCTGTTCCAGTCCCTGTTTTTTAATGATATGTACCAATCAATGCGGGAACAGGAGCTGCAAGACGCCATCGCCGTTGTGGAGCAGGAGATTGATTCACCACAGTTGCAGACCATCTTGCTGCTGCTTCAGGCGAAGAACAATATCACGGTGCTTCCCGCAGATGAGGAAATACCGCCCATTCTGCCCGAGAGAAACAGATGGGACAAATTTCAGATGAGCGAAGCCATCACGGAAACCAGACAGTTCACCCTTGAAAGCGGTGAACCCATGGTGCTCACATTCCATGCACCAATGGCCCCCGTCGATGGAATGGGCGCAGCTCTGCGAACATCCGGCGTTATGATTCTATTATCTATCATACTGGCCTTTGTCATCGCCAAGTGGGTTTCGAGGCCCATTGAGGTAATCAACAAAAGCGCCAAGTCCCTTGCAAAAGGTGATTACAGCACACGCTTCGCAGGAAAGGGCTTCCGTGAAATCGCCGAGCTGTCCGATACTCTCAATACGGCAGCGGTGGAGCTGGGCCGGGTAGAGGGGCTGCGGCGGGAGTTGCTGGCCAATGTATCGCATGATCTACGTACGCCGCTTTCTCTGATTTTCAGCTACGCCGAAATGATGCATGATTTCCCCGATGAAGCCAGCCCGGAGCAGACCCAGGTCATCATGGACGAAACAAGGCGGCTGACGACCCTGGTCAATGACGTGCTTGATTTATCTAAACTCGAATCCGATATGGAACAGCTCAATGCTTCGCAATTCAGTCTGACGCAAAAAATCGCGAGAACGACGGAGCGCATGGGCGAGCTGGTGAAAAAAGATGGCTTCAACATTACATTTATCTACGATGTCGATGCCTATGTCAACGCGGATAAAACCAAAATTGACCGGGCATTTTATAACCTGCTGATCAATGCCGTCAATTATTCCGGCAACTGCCGGGAAGTCCAGGTGACGCAGACAGCCGCGGACGGTTTTGTGCGCATCAGCGTTACGGACGGCGGTGAGGGCATATCGCAAGAAGAATTGCCCGCCATATGGGATCGCTACTATAAAAGCGGGAAAACACACAAGCGGGCCTTTACCGGCACAGGGCTGGGGTTGTCCATCGTGAAAAAAGTCATTGAGATGCACGACGGCAGATATGGCGTGGCTTCGGAGGTTGGTGTGGGCAGCACGTTCTGGTTTGAAATTGCGCTTGACAAATTTGAAAGCGAATGATTACTATCGAATACAAAGCTCCTCGTGAATGCGGGGAGCTTTAAATTTCAGTTAGAATTAAGCTAGAATTCATATAGCCATAACATTCCATCTATATACTCAAGACACGCACTTGGACACTGGCAAAAATACGTAAGAAAGGAGTGGCAATCATGGATGCAATCTTGGAGTTTTTCACCTCGGCGTGGGACTGGATCGTTGAGTTCTTCCTGAACACCCTCGGGCTGCAGGGCATCTGGGACACCATCGCGGGTTTGTTTGGTCTGTAAAGGCCAACCCATCACCGGCAAGGCCCCCACCTAAGCGCAGGCTTGGCGGGGGCCTTTTTTATCCCAACGATGTAAATAAGGAGAGAGCATTGCTGAGAAGAAAAGCATCGCTGTTTTTGCGCGCATTGTGCGTTGTGTTGGTCATAGTTTGCACGGTAGGTATTACTGCGCCATCAACTTTAGCCATGATACCGCAACAGCTTCCCACAGAATATGACAGGGCAGCAGGGTTGATCCGCGGCACCGGAGAGAAAGGAATCTTTGGAACAGGCTTCGAAATTTTTACTGATGATTGTCTTGTCCGAACTACAAGCGATACGTGGGCTAAATACTTCGGCTATAATATTATTTATGATCACGTCTCGCCTTGCGTGTTGATATTTGTTGATACGTTGCGCTTCCCCTTCACCTATGACGGCAGGGACTGGATGATCCAGATATGGAAGGGCAGCTATGTCGTCTTTTTTAACGGCGCGGAAATCGGACTATATGAAAAGCCAAGCGGCCGCCCTGCTTTTTGGGATGCCAGCGAAACCATGCTCGAAATGTCTATGCGGTTGTATCAGGGGGAGAACCTGTTTTTCGATTATCCCCCCTATACCACCTGGTGGGCCTGCGGTTTTCGCTCGGGAAACTTGTGCCGCACGCCGATAGTATCCGCAAGCCAACTGCGACTGACCGGCACCATACGTTTCGAAGACCAAATCATGCTCGACGCCTTTTTTTCTTCCTTCGAGGCAAACAGGCCCGCAAACATGACAGGCCAAACAGACGGACTGTTGTTTGAATTCGACTGGCTGCCGGGTGATGGAATATGCTGAAAAAATTCAGTCAAAATTAAGGTGGTGTTCAATCAGCCATAACATTCCATCTATATACTCAAGACGCGCACTTGGACAACTGGCAAAGCCTGAACAGCGTATCGACCGATGTCTCGAATATTATCATCGGCTATATGTCAACCTTCATCCAGGGCATTATTGCCTTCGCTGAGACGATGCAGAACGTATTCGCGCTCTTTGGATAAGCGCTCTACTGGTACGCAATGAAAGACACTGACCGTGTATGCTATTCTGGAGTTCTTCACCTTGACGTGGAATTATATCGTAACCGGGATACGCATCCCCCACGGAGAGGCCCCCGTTTTGGAAAGGTTTGGCGGGGGCCTTTTACATTGACAGAGGCTGTGAAAACAAAGTATAATACAACTCATTTGCATCAAGGAGGCGCACCATGAAAAACAAGCCATATCCTTTTTACCGGTGGGAACAGGTGGAGAGTATTCGAGGTTTGCTTGCTCTGGCGGCAAAACAATACGGGGACAAGGATGCCTATGTATTCAAAAAGGAGAAAGAACTGTGCCGCAAGAGCTTCGCCGAATTCCAGCGGGAAGCCCATGCCCTTGCCGCATACTTTTTGAGCGAGGGCTTCCATCGCCAGCGGATCGCGATTCTGGGTGAGAATTCCTATGAATGGATTCTCGCGTGGTTCGGCATTGTGCTTTCCGGCAATATTGCCGTGCCGATTGACAGGCTGCTGCAACCTGAGCAGATTTCATTTATCCTGGGTGATACACAGGCGTCGGCCATTGTCTATTCGGCGCAATACGCGGAGATGGCGCCCGCTTCCATCCAGCGGCTGTCCATGGAGGAACTTGATTCCCATATGGTATGGGACGTGCCCGTGCCTGACGACACAGACAAGGACGAAATCTGCCTGATCATCTACACCTCCGGCACCACGGGCATTGCCAAG
>WQTL01000413.1 GCA_009786275.1 Bacillota bacterium
TTGTCGGTAGCGGCGGCCACGGCAACTTTCTTCAACGCGGCGGCCGCCGCTGCTGAGAGGGCCATCAGCGACCACCCGCCGATCCGAACAGCTCCCGCTTGTGCTCCGGCGCAATGACGTGCAGCAGGTAACGCTCGTTGCCGCAGCGGTACAGGCATGTGCCGCGCTCAGGGTACTTGATCCGCTCGAACTCCGAGGGTTCCAGCTGCAGGGTATCCGTGAAGATGCGCGGCTCAATGTTGCCGGCATTGAACAGGAACTGGTGCGTGGGGATCGAGAACAGCGGCTTCGTGAACTCCTTCACGCCCGGAAGCAGGAAGTCCTCAACGTTCTGCGAGGCCAGCACCAGCGAGCTTTCCTTCTTCCGAACCCGCTTCATGGCGTTGCGGATATACTCGATCACGGTCATGTTGGTCAGGAAGATATACAGCTCGTCTATCGCCGCAACGGTGTTCCCACGCCCGAGAAGCTGGTTGGTCATGAAGGCCAGGATGTTGAAGAGCATGGTGTCCTTCAAGCGCTTGTTGGTGTCCATCAGGCCCTTTACCCCGAAGACGAGAAATCGCGAGTCAGTGACATTCGTGTGCCCGTTGAAGAATTTGCTCTCAGCGCCGCGGCACATGGAGTGGAGCCCCAGGCAGATCTCCTGCAGGATTTCCTCGGTGTAGAGTTGCCGTTCCTGCGGGTTGAAGTCCTGGAATTCTTTCTCGATCAGCGCGTAGAAGTCCTCCACTGTGGGATAGTCCTCGGGCGCCAATCTGGCGAAATCCGTGCGGTCGGTGATGCCGTGGTTGGCGTAGAGCTTCTCCAGCAGGATTTCGATGGTGTCGATCTGCGCATCGCTGAAATCCTTGTAGGCCCGGAAGAAGTCCTTCAGGTAGGCGATGTGCTGCGACAGCCGGGTGGTCCTGCGGAATGCTTCGGGGCCTTCCGTGTCCAGGCTGTCCGCGTCCGCCCACGATTTGGGTTCCAGTGGGTTGATCATATACTCGCCGGACATGAAGTCCACGTAGCAGCCGCCCAGGCGTTCGCAGAGATCGGCATATTCCTTCTCGGGATCGAGGGCCAGAACGGTCTTTCCGCTTAGCCGCAGATTGGTCAGAATCAGCTTCATGAGATAGCTTTTTCCCTGGCCGGAGTTCCCCAGGATCAAGCAGTTGGCGTTGGTCTTGTCCTCCGCGCGGCGGTTGAAGTCGGTCAGGATGTTCGTCCCGAACTTGTCCCGGCCCAGGTAGAACCCGTGCGGATCGGTTTTGCCGCTGTAGTTGAGCGGATAGAAATTTGCGACCGCCGAGGCCGGCAGCACGCGCTCAAACTGGCTGTCGAACTGATTGGAGCCCATCGGCAGGGCGGACAGGAAGCCCTCCTGCTGTCTGAGGGTCAGCCGGTCAATGCCCAGCTTGGAGCGGGTCAGCTCCATGGCGATATCCTGCTGGAGCTCGCGCAGCTTATCCAGATTGGCGGCGTGCAGTTCAATGAACACGGCGGTGTGCAGCAGGGGTTCCCGATTGCGGCGCAGGGTAGCCAGCAGGGCTACCACGTCCTGCAGATTTTCCTCCGCGTTGATGCTCTCCTGGGCGTCGGTCGCCTTGGCTGAAAAGCGGTTCTTCCGCGTGGCGTTCTGGAGGATCCGCCGCTGCTCGGGGCTGTCCACCGGGCGGTTGTATATCCGCAGGGTCACCCCGGCACGGTCGGCCAGTTGGGCGAACAGGGCTTGCGCGTCTGTGCTGGGCGGGTAATCCTTCAGCGCCCAGGCGCAGCACCAACGGTCCCCGCGGACATAATGGTCCACGAAGAATTTCACTGTCGCCGGCAGGATGGTGTCGAAGAAGTTCTTGCCGGAGTAGAATTCCTCGCACTTTTCCGGGTCGCCACCTGCGGTGGGGCTCGTCGCTTCGCGGCTCTCGAAGACAGTTCCATTGAAGTACAAGCGAAGCAGGCGCTTCAGCCCGGCCTTGTCCAGCCGCCGCACCTCGAAGCCCTGCTCGGCGATGGCCTTCTCCACCCGGTTCGCCTGGTTGAATACCTGGTCCTGCTTCTCGCTTTTCATGCGGATCATGAAGAGGAATTGGCGCGCGGTCGCCATCTCGATCTGGATGCCGTCCAGATGCGTGATATCCTGTTCGAGCACCCTGCGCACATCGGGGTTCGGCTCGTTCTCGATCAGGAACTTGATGTGCCGCTGGTTTTCCTCAAACGATTCGCAGGAGTCGGTGCAGAGGAATTCCAGCTCGGGCACGGCGCTGAGCAACTGCTGGAGTTGCCGCACCTTCTGCGCGACCGTTTCGTAGGACAGCACGGAGATGTTCTGCGGCCGTATGCTGTAGAAAATGAGCTCGCCGTTGTCAGTGGCGAGCCCATAGTTGCTGAAGCCGCGGATGCCGATGAGATCCTGGACGCTGTTTTTGTTTTTATTGCGCACGGCGGCACCTCCATCGGAATTCCTGCTGCGTGGTCAGAAAATACCGCACAGCCCAACTGATGAAGTCGAGGATACACTGGTCGTCCAGGCGGATGGTCAGGAACCCATAGACCGCGGCCACCGCCATCGGGATGGGTGATTTCGTGGTCGACAGCACCAGCACCGAGAGCAGCGCGCAGACAGCGACGACGGTGAAATCACGCATGGACCACAGCCACATATTGGCCTCTGCTTTGAGGTTCTGGGGATAGAGATATTGCTGTTGCATAGAAAACTTCATTCCTTTCTGCTGATTTTGCGGGCGTGCTCATTTTACCGCCCGCGACAAGTTCCTGGTAAGGTTCACGGCGGTCGAGGTCATGTGCACCACGCTGGACATATTAAACTTTGCCGACGTATCCAGACCAAATTGCTGCGCGATGCGTGGCACCTCTGTCGCCGAGAGCATGATCCCGAGCCCGAGCAGCATGTGGTCGGGAAAGGTCAGCAGCCCTAAGAACAGCAGCGTTGTCTGCATAAATGCCGTCAGACACAGCGCCGCGATTTGCTTGCACCATGACCAGAAGCCATCGGAATACCCGCGCGGGACGCTGAACAGATAGAGCGAGCCCACAGCGACCTGGATCAGCATAATCCCGCCTCTTTTGAGGTTCGCGAAGAAGATTTTGATCACGCAGTAGGCGAAAGCAATCATGGCGAGGATGCTGAACAATTTGAGGTTCATGTCGGCGGATATTCGGAAGGAGCCCTCCAGCACGCTGACGCTCTGCTCGCCCAGCCCGAGGGTTCGGCTCCCGGTCATCAGCCGGGTCAGCTCGCCGAGGAACGTGGTCTGCAGATTGACGCAATACCTGTACAGCGTGATCGGCACGGTGCTGAACAGCGCCGTGGCGAAGAAGCCTTTCAGAATATTCATGGCGGTGGTTTTCGGGCTGGCGCGGCCGCCCTGCGATTCGATGGCCACGTCAAAGATGGCGACCACCACGCCCACGGCGAACAGCGCCCAGCCGAATTGGTAGAACAGCCGCACCGCGCCGGCAACCCACGGCAAGTCGAAGATCTCCGCGCCCATCTCGCCCATGGTTCCGAAAAACTCGGCGATGGCGTCGAAGATGATGTTGTAGAACCAGCGCAGCATGAAGTCAAAGATCATCGAAGATACGCTTTGGCTCATGCCTGAAAACGCGTTCGACATGAGGTCGCCCAGCCAGTCAAACATAGTTCACAGCTCCTTTCGGCGGGGACGGCTGAACGCCGCCCCCGCTTTGAAACGGGCAATCTTTTTTGCAAATTGTCAAACATTTTTGCAATTGTCAGACTTTTTTGCAAAAAGATCGCCTTAACCGATGATCTGCCAAATATATAGTGGCGCGGTCATCACGAGCAGCAATCCGGCGAACAAAATTGCGGGCGCCGTGATTTCGAACTGGCCGTGTTTCTTGTAGTCGAAATAACATCCGGCTAATTTGACGAAGAACAGGACGGCCAAAATCAGGGTCAGCGCGGGGAAAACGACCTTGTTCACCACGGTCTGGATCTGCCCTTTGGCGGAGTTCCACGTACCCTCAATGGCCGTGGCGACGTCTCCGGGGGCGGCGAAGGCGGTAACGCAAAAGGCCCCGGCAAGCAGGGCCAGGACCGCGACGACCGCCAGGATAAACCTCAGCTTATTTCGTTTCATTCGCATCTTTCTCCAATTCAAATTCTTTTTTCCTGCGGTTGAAAAGCAACGCGGCGGCGCCGCCGCAAGCAACCATGATCAGCAGGAGCCAGCCGACCAATTTGAGGTTATCGCCGGTCTTTGGGTAGTCCGCCGGGGGCGGCACGAGCTTGTCAGGTTCGGTGGGCTGCTCTGGTTCCTTGGGTTCATCCGGCTCAGTGGGCTCAGCAGGCTCGTTCGGTTCCTCCGGAATGTCGGGCTCATCCGGTTCATCGGGTTCGCCGGGCTGCTTCTGGTTGAGAACTTCCAACAGGACCTTCTGACCATCCTCGCGGATATTGATTGTCCAGATTTCCTCCACAAGCACGTACCCTTCAGGGGCCTCCAGCTCCCGCACCTGGTACTCGCCGCAGGGCAGGTCGGTGAATTTGACGTATCCGTTTTCGTCCGTCACGCCTTCGCCGATTTTTTCGTCGCCCTGATACAGGCCGAACTTGGCTCCCTGTAAAGGTTCGTGGGTATGAGCGTCCAGCTTGAGGATCCGCAGCTCGCCGAGCGCGCGCTTGTTGACGATGGGCTCGCCGCCGTTGACCTTGATCCGGGTCACGACGTTGTTCTCGCCGGTGTAGGATGCGTCGACGGGGTACTTCGTGTTGTTCAGGATAAAGCCTTCCGCTGTCTGGAGCTCGAGGACATAATACTTCGCGAAGGGCAGTTCGCCCTCGAAGCGGCCCTTGCCGTCAGTGTCCAGCGCAGCCAGCGCCATGAGCGAATCCTGCGTGAGAATGAGGCTGTCCTTCGGAACGAGCAGATCACCGTTCTCGGCGTAGATATCTTCGGCGGTATACAACCCGAAGATCACGTCCTCGAACATATCGAAGGCGTCGAAGCCCTCCATCTTCTTGAGCAGCTCGATCTCGATCAGCTGCCGGGCGTTGGTGATGCCGATCTGGCTGGTCACCACGGCCACCGTTTGATCCTCATAAACCAGGGACACCGGGTGGGGCATGGGATCCAGCACATAGTTCTCGGGGCAGTGGGTTTCCACCAATTCGTATTCGCCGAGATACAGTTCCTTGCTGGTCGCCGCGCCACCCTCGCCGGTGACGATGTGGTCGACCACGTCACCCTTCTTGGCGCGGACCGTGCCGTCCGGGGTGACGATGTCCTCCGAAGCCACCACGTCGAACTCCGCGCCGACCAGGTAACCCATCTCGAAGAGGGGCAGGTACTGCGGCCCGAAGATGGTTTCGATCTCCTTGGCGCCCGTGAGGATGTTGCCGGTTTTCTCGACGGTGGTTTTGCCCATGGCAGGCTTGTTCGCCATCGTAACCGTCACCATCTCCTGCCCGTTTGAGGAATGCACGGTAAACTTCACGGGTTCCTGGCTGAGGAGATATCCCCGCGGCGCCGCGATCTCCACCAGCTCATACTCGCCCGACTTGAGCGGCTCCGGCAACACCAGTGTACCGTCCGGGGCGGTTTCGAATTCGGTGAGATCCATTGGCGTGGGGTAGTTGATGTGCTGGGATACCCATTCGCCGGTGGCCAGGTCGCGGATCCTGAAGGTCGTGCCGGCCGCAGGAATGGTCTTGCCGGTTTCGGCGTCCACCTTCACGACCTTGATCAATGCGCGGAAGGCAATGTCATTCAATATGAACCTGTAAATCTTCCCTTCCTGGGAGATAAACACGTCAAAGGGTTCCACGAGCTTGACATCGCTGGGGGCCTCGATTTCCTTCACCGTATAAATCCCGTAGGGGAGCTTCTTGCTGATGGCGTACCCATGCGCGTTCGTGGTGAGCAGATCGCGCTCGGTGTCCTTGGCGTCCTCGTAGCTGCCGGCCGCCTTCAGGTAGATCTGGAACACGGCGCCTTCGAGAGGCTGCTCGATCTGCGGATCGTCATAGCCCTCCATCGGTTCGTCGAGGTGCTTTGTGATGGCGATCTGGCCCTTGATCACTTCGTTTTCCAGGTCGCGGCTGCTGCCTGTTACCTCAATCTCCTGCCCGGCGTATACGATATCCACCTTATGGAAGTCGCAGTTCAGGTTGTAGCCCACGGGCGGAGTCTTCTCACGCACATAGTACGTCCCGAGAGGCAATTCTTTCGTGGTGGCCTTGACATCGGCGGCACAGTAGATGGTGTCCATTAAGGTGGACTTATCGGACGCGAAGACCTCGAAGACCGCGCCGGCGAGAGTTGCGTCGCCCTGGGCAATGGTGCCGGTTTCGGCATCCATCTTGATCACGGTGATCTTGCCAGTCTGCGGTCGCTCGGCGATCACCACGTCGGTGTAGGTCACGCTCACGGTCTGGCCCGCGTAGGTGAGCTGCGCGCCGAAGGTGTTTTTGTTGCGGACGAACCCGTATGGCGCCGTCTTTTCCGACACGGTATAGCTGCCCAGCGGGAGTTCCTTGGAGTTGGCGAGGCCGCTGGCGTCCGTGGTGATGGTGTCGACCAGTTTATCCTGCGCATTGCGAATCTCGAACACAGCGCCTTTGAGGCTGTAGTCGCCCATGCTGGGGTTGCTGTTGGTCTTGGTCAGGCGGATCACGCCGCGCTGGGGTTCCTCCGCGATGGTCGTGGTGGTGTAGGCGAATTCCTCGTCCTGCCCGGCGTATTCGAGCTTGGCGGTGAAGCTGTTGGTGTTGAGGACGAACCCATAGGGGGCGGTCTTCTCCTTCACGGAATAGCTGCCCAGCTTGAGGGCCTTGCTCTGCGCCTCGCCCTGTGCGTTGGTGGTCAGGGTGTCGACCAGCGTGGAGCCGTCAAAGATTTCGAAAACCGCGCCGTTGAGCGGATGCTCGCCCATGGCGGGGGTGGCGTTGGTCTTCTTCAGGTTGATCTTGCCCATCTGCGGCTGCTCGGGGACGGTCACATCTTCATAGACGACAGCAGTGTCTTGATTGCCGTAGGTCAGGCTGGCGGAGAAGGTCGCAGTGTTGCGCCGAAAGCCTGCCGGGGCAGTCTTTTCCGTGATCTTGTATTCGCCCAGCGGGAGCTGTTTGGTGTTGGCGCTGCCCTGGGCGTCGGTGGTGATGGTGTCGACCAGAGTTCCGCTTGCCGTGCGAACCTCAAACACCGCGCCGGCAAGGCTGTAATCGCCGTTGGCGGGGGCGGCATTCGTCTTGTTCACGCGGATTACGCCCACCTGGGGCTGCTCGGGGATATCCACTCTGGACATAGCCAATTGCACGTTCTGCCCGGCATAGGCCAGGTGGACGACATAATCGGTGGCGTTGCGCACATAGCCCGTGGGTGCCGTCTTTTCCGAAATGGTGTAGTAGCCAAGTTTCAGCGTTTTGCTGGTGGCTTCGCCCGCGGCGTTCGTGGTCACGGTGTCCACCAGGTTGCGGTTTCCGTCATAAATCTCGAACACGGCCCCGGTCAGGGAATAGCTGCCCATGCTCGGGTTGGCGTTGCTTTTCCTGATGGTAATCTTGCCGGTCTGCG
>WQTL01000414.1 GCA_009786275.1 Bacillota bacterium
CAATTGACCATCCTTATTGAAAAGCGCAACGATAGTACCATTTTGGAGCGTTCCATCCATGCTCATTGAACTTGCATCGAAGTTGCCGGGAAGTTGCCGATCTTGCCCATCGCCGCTGGGCCGTTCGCCGCCGAAGCCTCCGGCCCCGCCGCCAAAGCTCATTTCCATACTGGAACCGTAGCCGGAACCCAATAAGTAGGTATCCATCGCTTTCTGTCGTTCTGCTTCAGACATATCCTGGTTCATTGCCATGTTGCTCATGTCCATCGGCTCGTCTTTCAGATTGATCCTGACGATCCAGCCGTCGCCTTGCTTCTCGCAGGTAGCGCTTTTCACGTGGGAGGCTTTCAGCGCACTGACATAAGATTTGCCGCTGACCGGCATGAAATCATTGAGCTTGCGGGAAGTGTCCTTTGTACCCTTCCCGTTCACAAAGGTTTCCGTAATCGTCTCATTTCTGTTGGGGTCCATGCCTCCCGCATCGCTCGGCATAAACGCGCTCATGATGGCAGGAACGTCCATGGTCATTTCGCTCACGTTATGCTTTGTGATGGTGATCCGATTGGCGGCCTTCACTGCGCTGGCATAGGTGTTATAGAATTCCACCACTTGAGTGGCGCTTCCCCCTACAGGCGCTTTGACTTCGGTCTTGGCCCTTGTTTCTCCTGCGACGGTTGTTCCGCCCGCAGCGCTTTCGCCGTCCGCAGTGGTTTCCTGCTCCGTTTCGTCCTCGGTCGTAAATTCCTCGCTGGGGAAGGATTCCATGTCGAAAACTGAAGTTTCCCCGCTGGTTTCAGCTTCGGGCGCGTTTGTCGGCTGTGTGGCTCCGCAAGCACTGAGCGCCAACAGCATGGCGATCAGTAGTAAGCAGGCGATTCGGGTTTTCATTGCGATTCTCCTCCATATGTGTTGTATTTTTATGTGAGGTAAGCCCGCCCCTCGGCTAGGCTATCCCGCTGAGATTGAGTGCTCTAGCTCGCACAGAAAGTCGGTATAATCCCATTGGTCGGCGCTGTTGAAGTCAAGCGACAATTGAAGGATTGCGAATAGATTGTCGAGTAGATGGCGTAGCCTTTCCAATATAGAGTTTTTCACGGTATTATCCCTCTTTTCAGTTGATTGGATCATTCATAACGTAGCGCGTCAATCGGGTCCATCTTCGCCGCTTTTTTGGCGGGATAGAGGCCGAAGACAACGCCGATGGCCATTGCGAATAATACACTGCCGATGGTTGTCACTGCCGAAATCACCAATGGCGCGCCCAGGATGCTTGACACCAACGCACCCACGCCAATGCCGAGGATCAAGCCGATGATCCCGCCTATAGCCGAAACCATCACCGCCTCCATCACGAATTGCAGCTGTATATGGAAGTTCTGCGCCCCCAGGGCCTTACGGGTGCCGATTTCCTTCGTGCGCTCCGTCACGGATACCAGCATGATGTTCATCACCCCGATGCCGCCCACCAGCAGCGAGATACCCGCGATGAAGGCAATGGCCATGGAGATCGTGCTCAATGTGCTCTGCACGGTATCCAGCATGGAGGACATATTTGATACCGACACCTGCCAGTCCTCATTGTTAGCGTAAAGCCTGTCAAAGTGACGCTGTAGTTGGTTGGTCAAGTCGTCTACATCGCTGCTGACCGAGCCGATGACCGTGATGGTGTTGTAGTTTTTTTCCAGCAAATCCTGCTTGGCGGTGGTAACGGGAATGTAGAATGTGGTGGACATATCTTTTTCGGAAGCCGTGCTGCCGCCGAAGCCCTGCTGCTCATACTGATACACCCCGATGATGGTGTAAAGCTCAATGCTGCGGGTCTTGTAGACCTTCACCGTCTGCCCGATGGGATTCTCGTTATTGGGGAACATGCTCTTGACGAATTTGTCTGAGACAACAGCGGATTGGCTCTTGTTCTCCACATCGCTTTCTGCGATGAAACTGCCGGATAGCTGGGTGACGTTGTTCGCGACACCATAATTCGCGTTCACGCCTGAAATGGTAATGTTGGCGTATAGATCGCCGTCTTGGGCCTTAGCACTGCCTGCGCTGTAGCTGATGGAAACGCCGGTTACAAGCCCACCGAAGGTTTCCGTCAGGTCGGCAATCATCTGATCAGTGATGAGGTCGTCCGACTCAGGTGTTTTACCAGAGGAACTGCCGCGATCTCCGCCCATTCCGGGGGGGCCGAAGCCATTTGACTGCGTACCCCGCTCCTGCACACTGAGGGTGATATTGTTGGTTCCCAGGCTGGAGAGACTGCCCGAAACCGAGGCAGTTAGGGCATCGCCGATGGTCATAATGCCAATGATGGACATAATGCCGATGATGATGCCCAGCATGGTCAGCAGCGCCCGCATCTTGTTTGATTTCAGGGATTGAAACGCCAAGCCGATGTTTTCCCATATCATGCAAGCACCCCCTTCATGCCGGTGTCACTGATGATCATTCCGTCCTGTATCGTGACCACCCGGTCGGTTTTTTGCGCCAACACTTCATTATGTGTAATGAGAATCACCGTTTTTTTCTCCTGCCGGTTGACGCGCATGAAAATATCCATTACCAGGTTCCCGGTTTGGGTATCCAGCGCGCCGGTAGGCTCGTCGGCCAGGATGATGGCGGGGTCGTTGGCCAAGGCGCGGGCGATAGCCACCCGCTGCTTCTGGCCGCCGGAAAGCTCATTGGGCATATGGGCCATGCGATCTTCCATCTCTACCAGCGCCAGCAGTTCTTTCGCCCGCTCTTTCCGTTCGCGTTTACCTATGCCTTTGTAGAACATGGGCAGTTCCACATTGGAAAGGGCTGTAATGCGGGGAATCAGGTTGAATGTCTGAAACACGAAGCCGATTTTCTGGTTGCGGATGCGGGAAAGCTCGCTGTCCGGCAATTGGCCAACATCGACGCCATCCAAGTGGTATTCGCCCTCCGTTGGCCTGTCGAGCGCCCCGAGGATGTTCATTAGCGTACTTTTGCCAGAACCAGATTGCCCTACGATGGCTACAAACGTACCTTCTTCGATGTCCAGGGTCATGCCCTTGAGCACCGTGAGTTCATTGGGCGCTCCGATAAAATATTTTTTGACAATATCGCGAAGTTCAATCACCATATCATCAGCCCCTTCCGAAGGGCATCATGCCGAAACCGCCCTGCTCCGTCCCATCGGACAGTTTGCCCTCGGGATCGGTAAGTATCTGCATCCCGTCCTGGAGACTCGCGCCGATGATTTCCACACTGGTTGAGGTCTTGAGTCCAACCGTTACAAGGATTTCCACACCTTCCGATGCCTCTCCGGGCCTGCCCTGCGGACGCCTGCCGCCGCCTGCGTTGGGCGTTGCTTCCGGCACTGAATAGACAAAGCTGCCCCTATCATTCGTAACTACCGCGGAAACCGGTACGGCGTACACATTCTCTTTGGTGTTCGTGATGATATTTAAGAAGGCGTTCATGCCGATTTTGATGGCCTCATCCGGGTCGGTGAGGGTAGCCCGCACCTCAAATTCCACGCTGGTTGAACCGGCCTCGCTGACCGCTTTGGGGGAGATATATGAAAGTATGGCGCTAAATACTTGATCGCCGGTGGCGTCGGTGGTGATGAGTATCTCTTGCCCAATGGAGAGCGTATTCAGGTTGTATTCCTTCACCCGCGCAGAAACATAGAGCTCGTCTTTGTTGTCTATGACAAAGAGCACACCGCTGGGCGTGGCCCCCACCTTGGCATTCACCGCTGTAATCACCCCGCTGGCCTCCGCGACAATCTCTCCATCGGCCAACTGCCGGTTGAGTTTATCCAGCGTCAGCTCCTGCAAATCCACGTTTGTAGTCGCTCCGCTCTGCGATAATGAGTTCTCGGCGTTCTTCAAGCTGTTTTGGGCCGCCTCAAGCTGCTTCTGTGCATCCACTAGGGATTTTTCCGCGTTCGCCACTTTTGTGGCGTTAGCTTCTTTATTATCATTGGCTGCTCGGGTCTTATCCTGCACGGCTTTGTCGTAGGCCCGCTGGGCATCGTCTCGCGCCTTGTTCGCCGAATCCGATTTGTCTTTTGCGGATTTCACAGCATCGTCCTTCGCACGGGTTAAATCTGTTTTAGCCCGGTCAAGAGTGCGCTGGGCATCGTCAACGGCATTTTGGGCGTTGTCATACGTCTTTTGCGCGGCGTCAAGCGCCTTCTTTGCGGCTTCCTCGGCGGCCTCGCGTTCTTCGGTGCTATCATAAGTGGTATAATATCGAGCATCGTCGTAGTCGGCTTTGGCCTTGTCCAAATCCATCTTGGCTTGATCGCGATCCAGCTTCTTCCGATCCAGCGAGATTTGGGCGTCCGTGATGGTATTCTGATATTTATAGTCATCGAAATTGAGCAGCGCCGTGGTATACTCCGAAAGCGCGGTGGTCGCTTCCGATTTCTTGCGATCCAATGTCACTTTGGCATCCGTGATAGCGCGGTCGTAGGTCGTGCTGTCAAATGGCTTCGCCGCGTTTGCTTTAGCCGTGGCGAGGTCTTTTTCTGCGTTGGCGACGGCGATTTCCCTCTGCTCCAGCGTGATCTGCGCCGAAGCCAAAGAGTTTTGGGCATTGGTTACCGAATTGCTCAAATTGCGCACGGCGCTATTGTAATTGATCTCCGCTTGGGCGACATCGTTTTCCAGGTTCGCGGTATCCAGAACAGCGATGATGTCGCCTGCCTCCACTGTGTCTCCTACCTCAACGAGGATTTCCTTCACAGCGTAGTTGAGAGTGGAGTAAATACTCGTTGTTTCCGCCGTTTCCACCACGCCTGATACGCTGATGGATTGGGTCAGGTTCGATCTTTGCAGCGTGACGGTTTCGGTCGCGTTAGCGGAAGTCGGCTTCATCCCTCTGAATAGCAGGCTGGGCAGTACAAGCACAACGATTAACAAAACGGCGACGACTGAACCGATGATGATTGCTATTTTTTTGCCTTTGCTTAGTTTCTTGCCGGGTTCCTTGCTTTGCTTCTTGCCAATTCCTTTTTTCATGGCTATTGGCTCCTCCATCTATATAGGGTATGGTTCATGTTCCCTATTGTAAAGAAGCTACGTTATGCCTAATTGAACTCTATCTAAATTTTAGCTGAATTTTTCTCTGCATTTTTCTCCACGGCATACAATATTCAACGAAAAGGCCCCCGCTGATCCTGTGCAGCGGGGGTCTTCCATTGGAGAGCGGTCTTTAGCCAAGCAGGCCCGCGAAGAGATCCCAGAGGCCCGACAGCCCTTCGAAAGCGCTGAAGAGAGCCGTAATCCAGTCCCATGCCAAGACGAGGTATTCCAGAATCGAGCTAAGATCCATTTCCGGTGCTCCTTTCCATGTATTTTGTCAGATTGTACCCTGTTGCCACAATGGAATCCGGGAGTTGTGGTATGTGCCTTTACGCGCTGATGAGCTCGAATAGCCAGCCGAACGCGAGGTAATGGAAAATCCATTCCGTGATGTCCCAGCGGCTGACCCAATACATCCAGCTCATCCAGTCGGGCAGGTTTTGCTTGGCCCAGCTGATGTCTGTGCACGAACACGTGTCAGCATCGCACTTGCAGTAGCAGGCCCTTCCCTCCTCCTGCGCCGTGACGCAGCGGTCGCAGCACTCACAGGCAGGGGTAGGCAATGGATCGCACGTACAGTTGACGCCGTCGAACTCGCAGGCCGCTGTACAGGGGCAGGGTTCCGCTTCGCAGGCGCAGTCGCCGTCCAGGGCGCTGGAAGATACCGCGAGCGCGCCGATGAGTATAAGGATCGCCAGGGTGGTTGCCAACAGTTTTTTCATAGTGATTCTCCTCTCAAATTGTGAATAGAAAGTTTGTTGCCTTTACTATCAGGCAGGGAACAATGCCGCGACTAGATAAATGATCTCCTTTCTGTTCTGTACGTAGTCTTGTCCAAGTGTACCCTATCGCAATCGCAGCGACGATAATCGCAACCAAAAGCACCGCCGCTATGATGATCGCGCTTTGCTCAGATTTTTTATGCCCTTGTTCAATTTGCTCAGGTTTTCATGTGCCTGTAGATATTATAAGGATGGAAGGTTATGGGCGATTGAAGTCTGTCTGAACTCTATCTGAATTTTATTCTGACAAAGCAACCACCGCTAAGTTTCCGTGATGCTCAACGGTGGAATGGAAAACCCGCGCCTTCAACTCGACTGAAGGCACGGGTAAAACGAACTGCTGTTGTCTATGGGGGCTTCAAGCGATAACTGCGGCCTTCTTCGTAGAGAACATCTCCGACACCACCGCGAACTGCGTCACCTGTGCCGCTGTCGCTGGCTGTGCGCATAGAACGGTTTCGCTGTCGGGCACGATGATATAAACCTTGTCCAGGAAGTGAATCGCGGGGTATTCCTCGCAACTGTAGTGGCGCTCGAAGGGTTCGCCGTGCCTGTCGCCGATCAAGTGGAAGCCCTGCGCGTCATAGGTTGCCTGCACAGTGCCGATGGGTGTCATTCGCTCGGATTTTTTGACGTGTTCGCAGAGCTTCATTTCCGCTTGGATCATAAAACGCGGGTTTCGGTCAGCGCGGGCGCGTTCTTCGTCCCGGATCATGCGGCCCCATTCCGAGATAGTCGCGGGTGGGGCTGCGCCAATCGCGCCCTCAAACAGAAATCGGGCGTCCATCGTTGCGGTAAATCCGCATTTCGCGCATTTGATGATGTTCTTCCCCTGCGTTTGCATCGTAAAGTCCGACTTGCATTCGGGGCACATATACAGCAAGTCCTCCAGCCCCGCGATCAGGTTCTTGCTCCTATACGCCCCCTGGTTCGGAGAATCGAAGTCATCATGGCAGAAAGCGCTGTCGAAGCGCGCCTGGGCTTCTTCCTCCGGCAGGTTTTGCAGTTCCTCCGGGGTGAACAGCACACTGGTGTGTACATCCACCCGGCCCTTCTTTTTGATGTCGGGGTTGTAGCGCGGGCCGGTGCGGTAGCTGCCGTCCAGGTGTACCATGATCACGGGGACGTTCAGCTTTTTCAGCAGCTCGTAACCGCCTCGGAAGGGTTTGAAGTCCTCGCCGAACAGCGAAATCCTGCCCGAGGGGTAAATCAGGATGCTGCCGCCGCGCTTAATCGTTCGCAGGATTTCCCTGACAGCGGAGGGATCTGACGCGAACTGGCTCTTGCCGATGGCTCCCGTTTTGCGCATGAGGATGCCCGTCAGGGGCCTGAAGAACTGGTATCTCGTCGCCACGATGCGTATCTTGTGCGGGAGCAGCGCTTTGTAGGCATAGGCGAAATCCCACTGGCCCTGGTGGTTGCCCACGGCAATGAACGGCGGCTTGATATGCTTCGTGGCCTCGTTGAACACGCGCACGTCATGGCCCAGCGTGACAACCCACAGCGCCAGGCGGCTCACGCCGTAGTACCAGAACCACGCATGATCTTTCTTCTTCTTATAGCGCGTCAACGTATTCATAAATATCTCCCACCGTTTTGATATGCACAAGGTCTTTGTCATAAATCTCAATGTCCAACTCGTCCTCGATGGCGCACACCAGCTCCGCGATTTCCAGCGAACTCAGGCCGAAATCCGTCAGC
>WQTL01000415.1 GCA_009786275.1 Bacillota bacterium
GCAGACCTTTTCTTCCAGTTCCTCGTGCGCCGCCTGCCGCCGCAGGCTGTCTTGCAACCGCCAATATGCCACTCGGCATGCGTCGCTGCAATAGTACCGTTGCTGGCCACCTTTGCCTTTTTCTCCTTCAAATACCTGCCCGCAGTGTTTACACTTATTGCCGGTTCGCTCGTCCATATGAATTCCTCCTGTGCAAGCAGTATAGCACAGGAGGACCTTTATTCATAGGTGGTCGGGCATTTGGCGGTTACCTGCCGCTCTATAGCCATTCTATCATAAAATCGGAACCAATTGCAATTTTTTCGAAACCTATTCTGTGATTTTCTAATCTTTTGGAAATTCCACTGTTTACCCAGCTTGACGCACGCGTCACAACCTGCTATAATGAAGGGCATACGATGCATAAGGAGGTGGACCCTATGGAAGGCGGCGAACATCCGCGAAGTAAGAATACCGCGATACAAAAAGGCGAGAGCAAGCCCAGCGGATGTCTGTGCGTTCCATAGACGTTCACTGTTGTTTGCGCGCGCCTTGACGGCGCGCTTTTTTGCGCCCATGTATCGCCCGGCAATCTCAACTTTTTTAAGGGAGGGCGTAAACGATGCGCAAAAAAAATCCAACCGAAAATAAGACGACCAACATGGAAGCGGTGGTATTGAAATACGCCGCGATGGAAAACCGGGCCTTGCTGGCGGAACTCGGTACCGCCGAACGGGGCCTGAACCCAGAGGAACTGGAAGAGCTCACGGAGTATTATGGTGAAAACGTAATTGACTACGGCAAGACGCAGCCGTGGTTTGTGCGGCTTTTGCTCTCGTTCGCCAACCCCTTCAGCCTGGTGCTGCTGCTGGTGGCGGCGGTTTCGTTCGTTACGGAAGTCCTGCTGGTGGAGAAAAATTCCTGGGCGACTGTGGGCATTATTCTGTCGCTGGTGGGCATTTCGGGCATCCTGCAATTCGTCCAGGAGTCGAAATCGGATAAAGCCGCCGAAAAACTCAAGGCCATGGTGTCCTCCAACGCCGCCATCGTGCGCGATGGGGTGACGCGCGAAATGCCCATGAGCGAAATCTTGCCCGGCGACATCATCAAGCTTTCCGCCGGGGACATGATCCCCGCGGACGTGCGCATCCTCTCGGCGAAGGACCTGTTCGTGGGGCAGGCCGCGCTCACCGGGGAATCCGAGCCCGTGGAGAAGTTCCCGGAGCCCAAAGAGACCGCCAACGCTCTGGAGGCCACGAATATCTGCTACATGGGCACGAACGTGGTCAGCGGCAGCGCTCTGGCGGTTGCGTTTGGCACAGGCAACAACACCTATTTTGGAACCATCGCCAAGGATTTGACCGGCGCGAAGGCGCAGACCAGCTTCGAAAAAGGCGTGGCCGACGTCAGCCGCCTGCTGATGCGGCTGATGCTGATCATGGTGCCGGTGATCTTCCTGGTCAACGGCGTTTCGAAGAAAGACTGGGTGGGCGCGCTGCTGTTCGCGCTTTCCGTGGCCGTGGGCATCACGCCGGAACTGCTGCCCATGATTATGTCCAGCACCCTGGCCAAGGGCGCGGTGGTCATGTCCAAGCGTAAAACGATCGTCAAAAACCTGAGCTCCATCCAGAGCTTCGGCGCCATGGACGTGCTGTGCACCGACAAGACCGGGACGCTCACGGAGGACAAGATCATTCTCGAAAAGTATCTTGACATCCACGGCAACGAGGATTTGCGCGTGTGGCGGCACGCCTACTTAAACAGCTTTTTCCAGACCGGGCTGAAAAACCTGATTGACATTGCCATCATCAACAAGGCTGAAAAAGAGGGCTATGAAACCTGGGACGACAAGTACACCAAGGTGGACGAAATCCCCTTCGACTTCAACCGCCGCCGCATGTCCGTGGTGCTTGAAAACAGCGAAACCGGCAAGCGGCAGCTGATCACGAAGGGCGCGGTGGAGGAGCTGCTGGCGATCTCGTCTTACGCCGAGTACCGGGGCGAGGTCATCCCCCTCACCGAGGAGATACGCGCCGAGGTGCTGGGCCTGACGGACGAGCTGAACGAGCAGGGCCTGCGCGTGGTGGCCGTGGCACAGAAGAACAACGTGCACGACACCGAGACCTTCGGCGTGGGCGACGAAAGCGACATGGTGCTCATCGGCTTCGTGGGCTTCTTGGACCCGCCCAAGGCGTCGGCGAAAGAGGCCATCGCCGCCTTGCAGGAGCATGGCGTGCGGGTGGTTGTGCTCACGGGCGACAACGAAAAGGTGGCCCGCACCGTCTGCAGGCAGGTGGGGCTGGACGCCTCGGACTATTTGCTGGGCAGCGACATGGAGGAGCTGACGGACGAGCAGCTTTCTGAGAAAGTCCGGACTGTCAACCTGTTTGCCAAGCTGTCTCCCGCGCAAAAAGTGCGGATGGTGCGACTGTTACAGGAGCAGGGGCACACCGTAGGCTATATGGGCGACGGCATCAACGACGCCCCGGCCCTGCACCAATCGGACGTGGGCATTTCGGTGGATTCCGCCGTGGACATCGCCAAGGAAAGCGCGGACATCATCCTGCTGGAAAAGAGCCTCATGGTGCTTGAGGAGGGCGTTGTTGAGGGCCGCCGGACCTTCGGGAACATCATAAAGTATATCAAGATGGCCTCCAGCGGCAACTTCGGGAACATGTTCAGCGTGCTCATCTCCAGCCTGTTTTTGAAATTCCTGCCCATGCTGCCGATACAAATTCTGGCGCAGAACCTGCTGTACGACTTCTCGCAGATCACCATCCCCTTCGACCGCATGGACGAGGAATACCTCAAAAAGCCCCAGAAATGGAACGCCAAAAACGTGGAGCGCTTCATGTACTGGTTCGGGCCGGTGTCCTCGCTGTTCGACCTGCTCACCTTCGCGGTGCTGCTGTGGATCTTCAAGGCGAACACCGTGCAGACGCAGGGGATATTCCAGACCGGCTGGTTCATGGTGGGCCTGCTGACACAGACGCTGATCGTGCACCTGATCCGCACGGCCAAAGTGCCCTTCCTGCAAAGCAGGGCAGCCACATCTGTGATTATCTCTACCCTGGCGTTCAGCCTGGCCGGGATCATTATCCCCTACACACCCTTGGGCGTGGGGCTGGACATGGTGGCCATGCCCGTGCTGTTCCTCCCCTGGCTGCTGGGGATTGTCGTTCTGTATTCCCTCGCGGTGCAGTTGGTGAAGAAGATTTATGTTAAGCGCTACGGGAGTTGGATTTAGATGTCGTCCTTCCCCGGAGCTCGTCGCGAAGGGCTATTGATTCCGCCCTTATTGCAGTCGCGCAGCAACTGCTTGTAGCCTTCACGATGCTGCAGCCGGAGACCGGAAGCGATGTCGATATAGATGCCGGCTAGCTTCCAATCAGGGTTATCTTCGACCATGATTTTATAAGCCCAGATTTGCTGCTCCAGGCTGGCCAACTGAGCAGGAGAATTTGTGCTGACACGACAATAAGCGGCGACACGTGTGCGCTGCCGCTGAGGGTTTCTTTTTGCTTGAGGGCTTTTCCTTGGAGCCATTCGCATCACCAAGGAGAGTATAACAGAATAAGCTACATTTCACAAGGTAATCCTTGGTAAAAATGTAGCTTATAACTTGGCAACCCACGTCACATTCGAGACAACAGAACGCTTCTTTATCCTATGATGCAGGATTGACCAAACGTGTAACAGTGCACCCCTCATATCAACAAAAAAAGTCCTTACACCGAACACCTGTGCCGAGGGGGGCTTCGGCAAAGGTGGGAATAACCGTGGCCCAGCGCCACGCTAAGAGCTCTCATGATGAAATAGATAAATAACCACCAGGGACAGGCTTACCGATTGCCCTTGGTGGTTGCTTGTTTCTGCCGTGTGCGTAGGCGTGCGAAACTCTAGGCTATTTCCTGTATCCGCATTTCGGGCACACGCCATTTTCGTTTAACAGAATGCCACACAGCGGGCAACGGTCTTTTTCTTGCTGCTGCTCTGTGCAGTATTCCTGCGTCGCGCCGTTTACGCCGCTCGTGAAGGTGATTTTGGCAATATTCAGCTTATCCTTCAGCAAATCGTAAACGATCTTGACCATGCCTTCAACGGTCATTGTTTCTTTCGTGACCACCAAGCGGCATTCAGGATATGCCGTCGCAAGTTCCGTCTTGAAAGCGGGGCCTTTTTGCTTATTGGTCGGTGCTCCGTTTTTAATGCCCTGCACTTCGTAAACGCCAAAAATCGCGGGGAGCAGCGGGTCGTCCTCCCGTAAAACAAGCGCGTGGTCAAAGTTTTGCAGGACTTCCCAGGCGGTTTTCTTCACTTCGTTGCAGGGGAATACCATGTTGACGCCCGCATTGACGGTATCCTCAACTTCGAGCGTCAATATCCCCGTATGCCCGTGCAAATACTGAGCTTCTCCTCTGAAGCCATAGAACCTGTGGGCGTACTGTAAATCTAACGTAGTAAAACTTCTCATGGTTCTTCTCCTTCTCTACATTTTGTCAACTGAATTATAACACGCAAATAATAGAAAAGCAAGCAAAATTTGAATGAGCGCCTCCGTTGGCAGATTATTTTCACCCTTTTGGGTGTGTTCCGGAAACGTGAAATGTAGTATGATACCCACAAATCAAAACCTCTGCAACTTAAGGTTTTGCAGAACATTGCCGGGCAATGGAGGTGAACTGCCCATGACGCCGGAGTTTGACGTTGAAAAGCGCGGTTACAACAAACAGCAGGTCGATGAATATATAGACTATTTGCTTTCGTCATCCGAACCGCAGGCTGTGCCGCCAACCGCCGGAAAGGACTCCCGTAAGCGCCCTTTGTGGCTGACGATCGTTTCGAATGCGTTTTACGCCGTGTTTATCGCCAGCGTTATTCTTGGGGCGCTGGCGTTCGCAAACTCTGGGGACCCGAATAAGTCGCTGTTCGGCGTACGCTTTTATGCCGTAGAGTCGGGCAGCATGGAGCCGGAGCTTCCAAAAGGGTCCGTGATCGTTGTGAAGCAGCTTGCCGCAAGGGATGTGGCGATGGGTGATTACCTCACTTTTTACCGACCCCAGACCAAGGATTTCCAGACCCATGCTGTCATAGAGGTTATCCCCGATTATTTGGGCAGCGGTCAGCCCGGATTCCGCACCCAGGGCATAAAAAAGGGTGCTCCCGTGGACCTCGACGTTGTTTTTGGCGAGCAGGCTGTTGGCAAGGTGGTCTATTGTCTCCCCAAAGCGGGCTATATCTTCGGGTGGATCGGCGAAAATGTTCTGTTTCTTGGTGGAATGTTTTTGCTGATATGCGGTTTTTTCTATGTGCTCGGCAAGGCTTACGGCAAAAAGCGATTTCGCGAAGGGCCCCGTGAAATGCTTTGATAAACAAAAAAAGGAGATCAACAAATGAGCAAAACCAAGACCAAGAAAAGGATCGGCGCAGGACTGGCAATTCTTTTGGCGTTAGCTATCGTTCTGGGCGGCACATGGGCGTGGTTCGATTTCTCGCAGAATTACACCAACACCATGCGCGCGAGATCGAATGAGCTCTACGACCCCACCCTCATCGACGAATTCATCGACGGCGCGCGCGTCTGGGACGACTGGCGGCTGGGCGAGAGCCTCGACAAGTTCGTATACGTCGCCTACGACCATGCGGACGAACCGGGTTATAAACCAAACGCGGACCACGACGCCCCGAATAACTGCGGCCTCTACCTCCCCACGTGGGTGCGCGTCAACCTGACCGAACGCATGACGGTCACCGGCAACGTGACCAATACCTCCGTCACGGCCGGTCCAACCATTTACACAGGCACGGAGTTCAGCCAGGTTGAGTGGACGCTGGGCAGCGACGTGACGACGCTTGCCGAGTGGCAGGCCTATGTCAGCGCGGGCAACAGCCCCAACGGGGCGTTTTGGGTCCTGGATACCGACGGCTGGTTCTACTGGGCGCAGCCACTGGCACACGGCGACGACGGCACGCACCGGACGGCCATGCTCTTGGAGGCGGTGAAACTTGTCTCCCAGGGCGACCTGGAGGATATTGATTATTATATCGACGTCCACATGGAGGCAATCGACAAGAACCTGAAGGATTTCGACAAGTGGAACCTGCCCGCCAGTGACGCCGCCGAGACCGACGGCTCCTGCAACCCGGGCGTCAGCCAGGAGATCATGCCGCTGTTTGCCGCCGCAAACGACAACAAAACCTTTGAGACCATGCCTGACATGGGCGTTTCGCCGCAATCATCGACCGTTTTTGTGGACAAGGATGGTCGCATTTACGCCGGGGGATATAACGCGCGCGGCAACTTAAGCGACGGCACGGATACGGACCGTTCGCTACCTGTACCCATGATGTGGGATGCGGATACCCCCATGGCCCTCGATAATGTCAAGGATATGAAATTCTCATTGTATGTCAAGTATATCCAGAAACCGGACGGCAGCTGGTGGGCGGTTGGAGAGGGCGGTTACGGCCAGCTGAGCAACGGTACGACTACAAACGCCTTTTATCCTGTTCCCATGGAGTGGAGCGCGGGCGTCCCGATGGACGACGGCAATGTCAAGGATATCAGAGCCGGAACCAACAACCTCTGTATTTTGGATGACGGCGGCAACTGGTGGGCAGTGGGCCAAAACAGCGGCGGTCAGCTGAGCAACGGCACAACCGGGATTGGCGTCTCTTATCCTGTCCAAATGGAATGGGGCGCGGGCGAGCCCATGACCAAGGCGAATGTCCGCGAAATGGTGATCGGGCCATATTCCACGTATCTCCTGCGGTCGGACGGGAAATGGTACGGCGTGGGCCAAAACATTTGCGGCCAGCTGTGCGACGGAAGCATCAACAGCCAAAGTTATCCGGTGGAGATGAAATGGGACGAACACACCGCTATCACCTCGGCTGACTCTGTCATCGCAACAGGATACTGGTCGGTGTATCTGCTGAAAAGCGACGACACCTATTGGGCAGCAGGCCAGAATAATTATGGCCAGCTGAGCGACGGGACGGTTACTGTCCGGCGCTATCCCGTGGAGATGCGATTTGACGCGGATACCCCTATGACGTCTCTCAATGTCCAGAAGATGCTGATCGGAAGCCATACAGGCTATGCTCTGGGGTCGGATAACATCTGGTATGCCTTCGGCGAAAACCGCTACGGTCAGTTTTCAACAGGGGCGACGCAGCCCACTCCATATCCTGCGGGGAGATATCCGGAACGGATGAAATGGGATGCGAACACCGATATGACAAGCGCCAATGTGGCTGAGCTAAGAGCGCAGTATACCGTCGCCCAGATCCGCAAACCGGACGGAAGCTGGTGGGCGGTTGGTTACAACTACTACAGACAACTGATCAACGGCACCGCGGGCAACGCAAGCTACCCGGTGCAGATGCTGTGGGGATCGGACGACCCAATCGTACAGCGGTAGGAATGGTCGATCATAAAATCGACCGAGGCCCCCGGTTCTTACCCGGGCTGGGGGCCTGGCGCTTTTGTTACGGAAGGAGGCGCGGTATGGCAAGGCTGTCCGCATTAACAAAACTGAATCGATATATGCCGTGCGCCCTGGCGGCTATCCTGGCGCTTCTCCTGGCT
>WQTL01000416.1 GCA_009786275.1 Bacillota bacterium
GGGCGTTTGGAACTGGATGCTATCTCCCTTCGTCTGGAGATTGGTGGACGGCACCGCGAATTTCACGCGGAAAAGCCAAAAATAGCGGTATCTGTTATCGGGCTTGAGCGCCCGGAAGCCCACCGCCACAAGGCAGCCATCGTCCTCGCTGGCGGCGACGAGGACGCCGTTGCTGTCAACGCTCGCGCCGGTCAGGTCGGTGGCCGCCGCGACGCCGATGTCCTCCACGCCCAGCGACAGCTTCCCGCCCTTGAAGGCTTTAATAGATGGCCCCGCTGTCCGAGACATGCCGCACCACGTCGTGTATGTTGTTGTACTCAATTGTGTTATTATTGCCGTGAAAGTAAATCGCCGTGTGTGCGGAGTTATAGATCTCGTTGTGGGCCACCAGATTGCCAACGCCGCGTAATTCCACCCCGCACATCCAGGTCTGCGCCACGGTGGGCCAGTCGTGGATCAGGTTGTTCACGGCCCTGCTGTTCCCCGGCGTGAGGGTGTCGGCATCGCCGCCGTCGAGGTAAATGCCCCGCTGCCCCACGAAGCAAATTTCGTTGTCGCTGGCGGTGTTGTTATAGCCCTCCAGCCGCAGCGCGTCGCCCGCCAAATTGCGGATCACGCAGTGGTCCACGGTGACGCCGTCGCCGCGCAAGTCCATGCCGCCGCCCCGGGTTCCCTGCAAGGTCAGGCCAATGAAGCTAAGATTTTTCACGCCCTCGCCCACGATGAGCGTTTCTGTATTGAGGGTAAGCGCGATATTTTTGAAATCGCCTTTTGGCGGCCATAAATACAGCAGTCCTGCGCTTCTATCCAAATACCATTCGCCGGGCTCGTCCAGCTCCTCCCGCACGTTGAAAAAGTAGTAATCCCTGCCCTGGTTGTATTCGTAGCCGCCGGCGTGTTCCGTGGCCACCGCGCCGTCCGCCAGGGATTTCGATTCCACCCGCGTGCTGGCGTCGCACCAGTCGTAGCTGAAATAGCCGAACAGGGCACCGGCCTTGCGTTCGCCGCGCGAGTAGAGCGTGAGCAGCGTCAGCGCGGCAATGCCGAGGGTGACGGCGGCCATGGCAAAGGGGAATACGCCGGGCTGCCAGTTGACGTAGACGTCGCAGTACCAGATCAGCGCGGCGGGCAGGGCGAGGGCAAGGCCCAGGGCGGCGAGGGTTGACGGGGCTTTTGTTGGCTTTTTCATATTTTAACGCTCCATCGCGGCAATCCGCCCGACAATCCCTTCCGCATCCTCCAGCACACCGGTCAAGCTTTCCGACCCGTGGCCCTCCAGCACGAACACAGGTACCCGGCTGAAGGGAGCCTCGAAGCCCTTGAGTATCCGCCCGCCTTCGTAAATCACCCCGTCGAAGAGGCCCCGCCACTGCCCCTTCGGCAAATAAATATCCCGGCGGGTTGCGTCTTCGAATACCGGGGCGACCAGCAGGGCGCAGCCCAGCATATATTCGTCCTCGATATCCCAGGTGTTTTTGTCCTGGGGGTCATAGAGCCACAGGTGGCGCATCAGCGGCATTCCGGTTTCGCAGGAAATCGCGGCCTGTTCCAGCAGGTAGGGCCGCAGCGCCTGGTGGAGCTTGGCGTATTCCCTGTAGATATCTTTGATCGGCTCATCGAAGTCATAAGGCCGCGTGACGGTGCCGTGGGTCTGCATGTTGGAGCTGAAGCAGCCCATCTGTGTCCCCCGGATGAAGACGCGTTCCTCTATGTTTTCCTCGGCGGGCCCTCTGGTCGGCTTGTAGCCCGCCATGTCGTAGCTCATGAAAGGGATGCCCGACAGGCCGCTGCTGAGCACGCCCGTCAATTGCGCCCGCAAAAAGCGCCATTCCCGCATCTGGTCCCCCGCCCAGAGGAAGGGATAGCGCTGCGCGCCGATGCCGCCGCCGCGCGAAAAGCACATGCCGCCCTCGGGCCGGTTTTCCTGGTAATAGCGGTACATCCGCGCGTTATACAGCGTGGGGTACCAGTGGTGCGCGCCCGAGACATCCCGCCCATCGTGGAACTGAAGTGGCAGGAATTCGGGGAACTGCTCGCAGAAGTCGATCTTGCAGCCGTCCACGCCGATTTCCTTCACCAGACGGCCCCAGACGAAATCGTACCACCATGCCATGGCTTCGGGGTTCGTCAGGTCCAGAAAGCGCACCTTGCGCGGGTCGGGGTGGTCCTCCGGGTTGTAACCGGCGGCTTCCGGCAAGAACGTGTTTCCATCCGGTTCCCTGACCATGTACTCGGACCTGTCGTATTCCGGGTACTCCCGTATGCGGGCGCAGCCCTCATAGAGCATGACCTTCTTACCCATGGCGTGCAGCCGGTCCGTCACGGCCTTCAGCTCACCGTAGCGGCCCGCGTCGTAGGTGGGGTAGCTCTCCGCGATCACCGCGTCCCAGGGGAAGCCGTTGCGCTCCATGGCTTCCGCCATTTCGAGGATGCCCTGTGCCGTGCTGAAATCGGGGTGATAGCGGCAGACCTGGATGCCGAACAGCCAGGGCGCTGGCATGGGCGCAAAGCCGGTCAGCCGCGCATACGCTTTGAGGGTTTTGGCAGGCTCGGCATTTTCAAAGATATACAGATCGAGGGGCGCGCCCGCAAGCTGTATCTCCCAGGCACCGGGGTCCGCCGCACCCAGGTCAAAGATAGAGTGCTCATAGCGGTTCAGGAAGAGCGCGTAGCCGTTCGTGCTATGAATAAACGGGATGGGGACATAGCTGTTGCCGTCCGTCCCGCACCACTTATCGATGGCCACGAGCTCCACGCACTTGCCGCGCTGGTTCGCCGCGTTGAACTGCTCCCCGCAGCCGAACAGCGCCTCGTCCTTCGAAAGCGTACCCTGCACAGAGATATTTTCGCCCCTTTGGTGAATCGTCAGGCCAAACGATGCGAGGATGTGTTCCGCCTGCGATTTCTCGAAGGGCAGCTTCGCGCTGCCACAGGGCTCGCCCAGGTCTTTGGCCAGGGTTTGCGCCGCGCCCATGTCAATGAATTTGCCGTCCACGGCGCTTTGCAGACGCCACAGGTTTTCCCCCGCGAGGGTCAGGCGCAGCCGCAAGGGCTGTTGCTTTTCTCCGTTCTGGGTGAAGATGATCTCGTTTCCGCCGTGAGTTATGTCAGTCATGGGTCTTACCTCCTGCTTAGGTTTGATTGCTTATCGCACAAAATATTCCGTGTACATCCGCCTGAACCTGTCGCACAGTCCGAGGATGGCGTCAATCCCCTCCCGGGAGACGAACACGCTGTTGCCGCCGTAGATATAGACGCCTTGCAGACGCCGCAGCCGGGCGAGGTTCTTCAGGTTTTGCTCGCCGCCCCGCTCGTCGATGACGCCGCTTTTGTGGGCGATGACATTGCGCAGAGCGTGCAGGCTGCGGATGTCCTTCATCAGTGTACGGACCGCCGCGTAATCGCGCGCCCGGCGGGACAGCAGTTCCTCAAAGGGCGAGAGCCACCGCGTCTCAATGTCGTCCTGGGGCGCGGGCATGCTTTCCAGCAGGTTTTTGATGTTGCTTTCAATGAAGATGAAGCTCTGCAACACCAGGTTGTACGCCCGCAGATTGGGCAGGACGATCCCGTCCATCCACGCGCGCTCAAAATCGCTGACGTCTACTGCGTGCGTAAACTTGTCCAGGGCGGCGATGCTCGCGTATTCCAGGTCCATGAAGCTCGCGCCGGAAAACGCCGGGTGCTCGCACTCTATCTGAACCCAGCCGATGTAGGGCTGGAGCGCCCGCCGGATTTCTTCATACTGCGCCGCGCTTTCCATCGAGGGAAAATCCACGCGGAACAGCTGCCGCGGCGCGCCGTCTTTTTTCGCGGCAAGGTAGGGGTGCTGTTCCGGGGGCAGGTGCGCGATGGTTTCGCGGCCCAGCAGGATGACGATTTCGGGCTCCAGGGCCTCGACTTCCCTGACCAGAAGGGGCGCGCAGGCCGGGGTCCCGCCCTCCATGTTCGCGTGAAAGCACTTCTGGTAGTGCGTCCAGTAGATGCTGCCTGCGGGGTCGTAAAATTCCCGGATGAAGGCCTCCGAGGGCGCGGCCCCGCCGAACAGCGCCAGGCACAGCCGCCTGAACAGCAGCATGAAATACAGCGGCCTGTGCCGGGCCGCCCAGGACGGCGCGAAGGACACCAGCATGATCCGCTGTCCGCCCATTTCAAAATGGAAGGGCTTGTGGTCCTCGCATAGGTTGCAGGTTTCAATGGCGTCGAAGATGCTATTTGGACCGGGGTTCATGGCCGTGTCCCTTCAGGAAGAGATTTTGAAATATCACCGAACCGGCAATCAGAACATAGGACGTGTAGAACAGCGGGAGTATATAATGACCATAACCCCGGAGCCTTAAAAAGCTGTTCAGGGCGATCAGCGTATCCGAGGCCAGCAGGCAGGCAATGCCAAGGGCGTAACCCCAAGTCCAGGACGGCCGCCAGCCGCTTTTCACATCGATGGACGCCGCCAGGGACAGGCAGGAAATCAGCAGGTAAATGAGCGCCGCGATTGCCAGGAGTACGTTGTTTTGCATCAGCTGGGATAACCGCAGCGACACAAAATAAAAGCTCAGAAACGGGACCAGGATAACGCCAAATACAACCCATGAGAACTTCCGCCGCCCGGTGATAACTACCCAGCCGTATGCCAGAAACCCTGCGTGTGCGATGAAATATCCCGCAATCCCAAAAATGGAATCTGTCTCCGATGACGGGCTGCGCAGAAACCAGTCTCCGGCAATCGAAATCAGGAACGACCCTGCCAGCGCCCACAGCCACTTGCCGCTTCTTGGTACGAACAGTTTTAGCAAAACCATGGCCAAAGCGCAGCAGAGACACAGGCACACCAATACTGTGATTCTCATACACGGTTTCCTTTTCCTCACGCATTTTACGCCCTCGCAAACAGGGCTTTGACGCTATTGAAAAAGACAGGGTGTTTCCCTGCCCAAACTTGCGTTATGATGTTATATCTGAGCCACGGCGTCTTTCAGCGCCTTGATCACCGCGTCGGCCCATACGGCGGCCTGCTTCTTTTCGATGCCCTCTTGCTCCGCGAGCTTGGCGGCAAACTCTTGCTTGGCCATGTGATTGCTCCTTATTTTTTTATGATTTGTTTTACGTTGAGTATTATACCAAAAAGCAGAGCCAATTACAAGCATTTCTCAGAAAAACCTTTGCAGTGTGCAGCGAAAATTGACGGTTGAGCAGATTCCGCACCCACATTGGGTCGTGGATGGGGAGTATCACCGCCAGAAGATTGATGGCGGCGAGGTAGATCGCTATGTACGGCATATCTTACCTCTCTCCCGCAGTCCATAAATCACCCCCACCAGTGCCAGCAGCGGGCTAGTGACCAGCAGGATCGTTTCAACCCGCACGACATCCGCGAGAGGGCCGAAGAAAAGAATGGCGATGGGCACAGAGCCCGCCATGATGATTTGTATCACCGAGAACACCCGGCCATGCATCTCCGGCGCGGCGGTTTGCTGCAAGAAAACGGTTTGCGCCGCCGAAAGCACGGGCCAGAAAAAGCCCGCCAGGAACAGAAACACCAGGAAAGACGTGAAGCTCCACGACAGCCCCAGCAATGCAAAAGTCACGCCGAAGCCCGCGATGCACACGGCCATGGTGCGCGGTTTGTCGCGGAAGTCGCCTTTTTTCGCCACAAAAATCCCGCTGAGGATCATGGCCACCGACCACACGCTTTCATGCACGGTCAGCCGCCAGACTTCATCCCCGAAGCTGCGCTCAATCAAAAGCGTATTCAGGGTGAACGCCGGGGTGATCAGCAGGAAGGCAAACAGGAAGGCGATCATCAGCCTGCGCAGCTGCCCGTGCGCCCATATGTAGGACACGCCCGCGCGCATTTCGCTCAGCATAGACTTTGCTTCGGCCACGGGAGGGTTTTCCACATGAATGCGGCCCATCACCGCGATGGCGAGCGCCGCCGTGACGACATCCACGAAGAACGCGCCCACAAGCCCCACCGTGCCCAGCAGCAGGCCCCCCACGGCGGGGGAAAGCAAGTCCATGGCGGATTTGAGCGTCTGGTTGATGCCCTGGATCTTTGTCAGATGCTCCTCGGGCACCAGCTGCGGGTAAATCGCGCCCACGGCGGGGTTCTGGATGCCCGCGCCCAGCGAGCGCACCACGGACACAGCCAGCAGCAGCGCCATATTTTGAAAGCCCAGCAGGAACGAAACCGCCAGGCCCAGCGTCGCCAGGGCGATAAAGCCGTCGGCCAGCATGATGATTGTCCTGCGGTTATAGCGGTCGGCCCAAACCCCCGCGAACAGAGAAATGAGCACATAGGGGATCTGCGTACATAGGGTGGCGAGCATCATCCACAGGCCGGAGGAGGTTTCGAGGGTGATATGCCACAGCACGGCAAAGCCCACCACCGACGAGCCGAACAGCGAGAGGTTCTGGCTGATCAGGAAGATCGCGATGCGTTTTTTCCAGGGTGCTGCGCTTGAGGCCATTTATCCTCCATTGTCACATGCGTCGGCGCTTTGTGCTTACTGAAACGTCTTCGGGTTGGTGTACCCCGGCTCGACCAGGACATTGTCCTTGCCCTTGACGCACTCGTTGTACACGCCCTCCCATTCGCCGAAGGAGTATTCCTCGACGCTGACGCTGATGTACTTGCTCGGCTTGCCCATGGTCTTGTTGACCACGGCGGCGATCTGCTCGGCGGCATCCTGCAACTGCTTTTGGCTGGGGCCGCTGATGGTTTTGATGACGATGTGTGGCATGGTTTGATCTCCTCCTGTAATATTATAGCAAAGTTATGAGGTTAGTTGCGCTCAATCTAATGCAGGTGCGCGGTATCGTTCATCATCACAAACCGCGTTACCTCCCGGCCATCCTCGCCGGTGCTGTAGTTGACCACGTTCACGCAGGTGTTATCCTGCGCGAATTTGAAATCCGACGGGAGGGACATCCGCAGCGCGGCGGCGAGCAGCCGCTGGTTGATGCCCACGTGGCCTACCAGAACGACCGTCGCGTCCGCCGCGAAGGTCTGCCTGACGCGGCTGATGACCCGGTAGGCCCGGCTCTGGAGGTAGTAGGGATCCTTGATTGCCAGATCGTAGCCGTCCCCGTAATCCCCGGCGGGGACGTCGTCGTATGGCAGGACGGCGGGGCAGATTTCCTGCGCGCGCGCATGGCCGCGCACAGCGTAGTCGGTTCCGACCTCTACCAATTCGTGGAGGATATGTACGGGCATGTTGTTTTTGCGGATGGAGATTTCGTTGGCGGTGCGCAGGGCGCGCAGAAGGGGGCTGCATACAAGCGCGTCGATCGCAAGGCCCTCGCAGCGCTCGCCCAGCAGCCGGGCCTGCTGAAGCCCCCGGGGGCTTACATCCGGGTCCGCGACCCAAACGGAGCCGGGGACGTTGTTCAGGGACTCCGCGTGCCGGACGATGATGAGGTTCATATCGCAGCCTCTCCGGTTTTCATTTGCTTGAATTGTTTCTCTGTCTCGGCGGGTTTCTTGACGGTGACTTGCATATGATTGTCCCCTTCGAATCAATTGGTACCCTATTATAGTCAGTCAGTATAATAACAGTTGACAATGAAGGAGAAATGTGATATAATATTGACATGGCATATAGTATAGATTTCAGAAAAAGAGCA
>WQTL01000417.1 GCA_009786275.1 Bacillota bacterium
GGGCAACGAGGAAAACCGCACGACATGGAGCGAGAACAGCGTCAGGGACATCCTGCGCAGCCCCATGTACGCCGGGAACCTGACGGGCTACAAACGCCCCGCCGTGAGCATGAAAAGCAAGAAGCGGCCCTCCCGCTTGCCGGAGGAATGGGAAACCGTGCAGGGTACTCACGAGGGCATTGTATCGCAGGAGGACTTTGACGTTGTACAGGAGTTGATCACCGGCAGGAGGGGCAAGGGTTCTACTGGCTATGACAACATATTTTCCGGCATCATTAAGTGCGCCGACTGCGGCTACCATCTTAGCGCGGGCAGCGCAAACAGGCGCAAGCGGCCCGACATCCTCGACTGCGTTGTCTATTCCTGCGGGAACTACACCCGCTACGGCGCTCTCACGTGCAGCTCGCACAGTCTTGAAGCCCGCGACCTGCACAACGCCGTGCTCGCCGACATCAATCATTTCGCGGACATGGCCCTGCGCGACCCCAAGGCCCTGAAAGCCATCCAGCAGAAATTGAGCGCCGTCAGCACGGGCGAGGTGAAGGCCCTGGAACGGGAGCGGCGCAAGCTCTCCAAGCGCCTGGGCGAGCTTGACCGCCTGTTTGCGGCCCTCTACGAGGACAGGGTGAACGAGGCCATCACCGAGCGCAATTACACTTCTCTTTCTGCCAAGTATGAAAAAGAGCAGATTGAGGGTGACGCGCGGCTGCGGGAGATTGACGCGGAGCTTGCCGCCAAGGGCCACGCCGACCGGGGCGCGGAGGACTTTCTGGCTCTGATAAAGGGCTATTCAGGCATCACGGAATTGAGCGCCCCTATCCTGAACGCCCTGATTGACAAGATTACCGTATCCGAGCGCTACCGCAACGCCGAGGGCGTTCTTGAGCAAAAACTGACCATCTACTACAAGTTCGTGGGGAGCCTCCACGAACATTACATCGCCGTTCCAAAACGGATAACACACATGGAGGAAAAGAGGTGTTCACGCTGCGGGGAAGTGTATTTACCGCAATCGAACGTATCGCTGTATTGCCCGGAGTGCCGGAGGATCGTCGCGAAAGAAACCGCAAAGCGGGCTAATGAAGTGCGTAAGGCCAAACGCGGCAGCACAGCGCTTGACCCCAGGCCCTGCGGGTGCTGCGGGAAGGTGTTCGAGCCGAAAGCTCCTAATGCACGGTTTTGCCATGCCTGCTTCCCTGAAGCCAAGGTACAGGCCACCAAGCAATGGCGCAGGGAGTATTGCCAGAGAAACAAAGCCAAAGCTGCTTTACAATAGCCCTGCATAGATAAACTGTCCGCTGAATCTGTCCGACTGACTTGGAGCAGCGGGAAGGGCGCGGGAAACGGCGCGGGAATACAAACCCTGAGATAGACCTGTTCCGTTACGTGACGGAGGGCACCTTCGATGCGTATTTGTACCAGCTCAACGAATTGAAGCAGCGCTTCATTTCGCAGATATTCACATCCAAAACCCCGGAACGCGTCATGCAGGATGTGGACGAAACCGTGCTCAACTTCGCGCAGGTCAAGGCCATCGCCACGGGCGACGAGCGCATCATGGAGCTGTGCACCCTAGAAGCCGATGTCAGCAGGCTGAACCTGTTAAAATCCAGCTTTATGAGCGAACGCTACGCCTTGCAGGATAAGGCCATGAAGTATCTGCCCGCGCGGATCAAGCGTCTTGAGACGGAAATACGTGGCCTTGAAGCGGATGCCGCACTTGCGGCGCAGACCAGCCCCGCCAGCGCGGAGCACTTCGCGCCCATGACAGTGGAGGGCAAGGCATACAGCACGCCCAAAGACGCTGGGTTCGCCATTCTCGAAGCCTGCAAAGCATTTCAGGGTAAAGACCCTGTGCCGCTGGGCGAGTATCGCGGGTTCCAGATGGAGGTGCTTTGGGATCACCACGGTGGCATCCACATGGTGCGACTGTGCGGCCAGGAGCAGCACAAGGTAGAGATGGGCGTTGACGCGCGGGGCAATATCAGCCGCCTCGACAACGCCCTGGCCGATTTGCCCAAGGAGCTTCCGGCTAAGCAACACGACCTGGGCGAAGCGCGGCAGCAGCTGGCCGTCGCACTGGCAGAAAAGGACAAGCCCTTCCCGCAGGAGGCGGAGCTGGCCGAGAAAGCCGCGCGGCTGGGTGAGCTGAAATTGGTGCTGCAAATAGACGAGCGCGAGCCGGAGTTCCTCACGGACGACGTGCCGGACGAGGGCGACGGAGCGGACGCGCCGCAGCGGAAAAAAGGTGCGCGGGAACGGTAGAAATCCCATGGAATTTATGTTATACTGATAATATCAACGAACTGAGGTCTTTTCTCTATGGACACCAAAAACTTGAAAGGGCAAATCCACAACGCCATGTATCAGTCCCTTTGCAAAAAGGGCTGGGTTGCCCCCGTTGACGTTTTGATGGACATTGGCGTGTTGCGCCGGGAACACTATGAGAACTGGCGCTTTGGCCGGGGTGTGCCTTATCTGGAACGCGCGTGTCTGGTGAACCTGCGGCAGTTATCCGTCATTATGTCGGAAATTCGGGCCTACGCGCGGAAAAACGATTTGAAGCCCTCATGGTCGTGCTATCACCAATGGGGAAAGCACAAGCAAAACCGCCTGCGGTTCAGCAAGTCGGGCGACGAAAAGGTGGAGCGCCACTATGCCACGCACTTTGTGGACACAGAACGGATCGCAGCGCTGAAAGCCCAACGTGCCGCCGTGGAGCCGCCAGCGGATGAGCAGGCATAAATTTTGCAATTATCAAGAAACCCGGCATAGGAAGCTCCACAGCGTTCTTCCTATGTCGGGCACAGGGGGGCCATCTGCTGCATTTTTGAAGCCCTTTTGCTGTATGGGCGAGAGCCATGCTTTGCCGCAGCAGGCGCAATGTAAACTACAGGTTATCAAAAATGTGAACCGCTGATTGGTAGACAACGATCTAAAATTGTAGTATAATTGCTTTTGCAGTCGAATCAAGGGAGGACAAAAGCAATGAGCTGCAAGGCAATTGAAAGCTATCTGAACAATACACTGGCCCCACAGCTTCGCGGCTTCGGCGTAGACAGCGCCTTTATTGGCCGCATTATCGGCACGGCGCGCGAGCAAATGACCTCCTGCCTGTACCATTGGAGCGATGTGCGCTTTCGCCGGGCGCTGCTGGTGATCGGCTCGGAGGAAAGCCACGCCTATCTGCCAAAGGCCAGCGACGACATTAGAAATTTTGTTGTCGTGACCATCCGCAATTCCGACTTTGAGCGGATTGCGTCGGACAACTGCGCGTCTGCCGGGATTGCGCAGGCTATCAGCCCAGCAGATATTAAGTTGGTCACGTCAACGGCGATCACCTATTTCAGCAAACAGAGCTTCACGGCGATGGCCCGCGAGATAACCCCGCCCGACTTCGATAAATACGGCGATCTGGCGAAGAAATATCCCCTTGCGTGGCGGGCGCTGTGGGAGTTAGCACAGATGAAATCGCAGAGCATTGAATACGATGAACCTGCCGTCGCCGCGCCGGTTGATATTGAGATGATCCCGCCGCGCGGGGAGATTACGATGATGGGCAGCGCCAACTTGCAATATGTTGTTGCGGACGGCTACTCTTTCTCACGTGACCGGGAGCTGACTGCTACATTGCAGATGAGCGCCAAGCATCGTATGCCTTTTGCTGTGGACAGCTTCAAAGCCTGCACCCGCAACATTGAAAAGCTGCTAATCATCATGGAATACTTGCTGCAAAACGGCACGGAGTTCGTGACCTCAAACTACATGATTGCCAACGGATATTTGGAGCGCCGGATCAATCTGCTGAAACCGGGCAGCGACTACAAAGAGATGTTCAGGAACTGGTTGCAGACGGAAGGATTGTGTCCATATCACAAAAGAGTGCTGGAAGCGATGAGCGCCGGATAACACACCGAAATTTATTACATAGCCATGGAACATTTTTTGCTCCATGGCTTTTTCCATTTTCAAAGAAAGAAATACACATGCTTTTCTGAGCGCCACGATAAACGAAAATGATGCTATACTGTAATTACGGCACGAGCTCGACTCCTTTCTGGACCAAGAGTTCGCTAAAGAAATTGGGAATCGCTCCTGAGACGCACCACGGATTGTCTAAGCCTTCGGGCACGAGGACGCATAGTAAAGTGAGACAAGACAGGAGCGACGCCGTAATTACAAGGAGGTCATCATGGAAGTAATTTACGAGCGCTGCGGTGGGATCGACGTACACAAGGCAATGATAGTGGTTTGCCTGCGAAACGGAAGGAGGAAGGAAACCAAGGAATTCGGCACAATGACACATCAGCTGCGAGAAATGACGGCGTGGCTGAAAGGAGAGGGCTGCGAAATCGTGGCGATGGAAAGCACGGCCAGCTACTGGAAGCCGCTGTACAACATCTTCGAGATGGAAGGGCTTCCTGCGATGGTGGTGAACGCGCAGCACATGAAGGCGATTCCGGGGCGCAAGACGGACGTCAAGGACGCGGAATGGATCGCGGATTTGCTGCGGCACGGGTTGCTTCGGGCTAGTTTTATCCCTGACCGGGGGCAGCGGGAATTGCGCGAACTGACGCGTTACCGTAAAAGCCGGATGGAGGAACGGGCACGGGAGCTCAATCGTCTGCAAAAGATGCTGGAAGGCGCGAAAGGAGCGGCCCCATGCCCTATATCAACCCCGACCTGGTGTCCCAGGCTAGGGAAATGGACCTTTTGACCTACCTGCAACCTACGACCCCGATGAACTTGCCCATGCGGCGGGACTGAGATTTTATAGTACAACAAAATCTATTCAATGTTACCGCCATCCATCTTACGGAATCTCTCCAAGCAGTCAAGCAGACGCAGATACCGCAACCGTGTCCAGATGCGGATTTTCAGGCTTATGTAATAATACCAGAAGTTAAGCTTACTCCTAGCGTTTGTTTGCTTACGCATCCGCCGTTCAAACGCACGTGAAAAAGTGTGCTTAACGATGGGGATGTTTGCTGTTTTTTTATCCATGACCTCCCCAAGCGCTTTGATGATAATAGGATTGGCTGTTATAAAGTCCTGCTGCTCCATTTTGTGAATCCTTTCCTGCGTAGAATTATCATGTATGTCCTCTACTACCTCTACCTATAATAACTGCAATATTCGGCATTTGGTTACATGAAAACTAAACTGTTTTTGAAAACACCTGAATGAAAGGAGAACCGCCGTGCCCTACCTTCCCCCCGACCTGATAGCACAGGCCAAGCAAATAGACCTACTATCCTACCTGCAAACCTACGACCCCGAAGAACTTGTTTCTGCTGGTGGGGGCGAGTTTTGCACGAAATCCCATGACAGCCTGCGCATATCCAACGGCCTTTGGTGCTGGCATTCACGAGGTATCGGCGGCAAGACAGCGCTTGACTATCTCATCAAAGTACGCGGCATGGGCTTCATGGACGCGGTGGAACACCTACTCGGACGGGCGGCAATACAGCTACCCGTTTTTTCATGCCCGGCGAAGCCGCCGCCAAAAAGAACGCTGACCCTGCCGCCCGCCGCGCTCGATAACGACCGCGCCCTAGCATACCTGCAATCGCGCGGGATTGACCAAACTGTGCTGGCGCACTGCGTCCAAGCTGGACATCTGTACGAGAGCGCCGAATACAACAACTGTGTTTTTGTTGGCATGGACAAGACGGGCACACCCCGCTACGCCGCTCTGCGCGGAACCGCAAGCAGCTTCAAGGGCGAGGCCAGCGGCAGCGATAAACGCTATTCGTTTTCCCTGCCCGCCCAGGGCGAGAGTGAAACGCTCCACCTGTTCGAGAGCGCCATTGACGCGCTGTCCTATGCCACCATCATGCAGATGCACGGACGGGATTATACGCAGGCGCACCTGCTATCACTGGCAGGCGTGTTCGCCCCGGCGCGGAACCCAAGCCTGCGCTTGCCCGTTTCACTGGCGCAGTATTTGGAGGACTACCCCGGCATCGGACGTGTTGACTTGCACTTGGACAACGACCCTGCGGGACGGGCGGCAACACAGAATATATCGGATTTGCTGGGCGAAACCCTTGTAGTGCGCAACCGTTCACCGCCCACAGGCAAGGATGTCAACGAGTATTTATGTCGGCGGTTGGGTCTGTTAGAGCACCGGGACAACCGGGATGTACGGGCTTAATGAATGGTCGGGATAACTACTAGCAAGCAACGCCAAATGCCAGCACTTTGGCTGGATTTGGCAATTCTTAGGGACTTGCAGTCCCTAAAACCCTGGCTACCACGCGAGGAAGGAGTGATGTATTTTGCTAAAACGGAATATTAAAATCACGTTCCGTTTGAACCAAAAAGAAAGCGACCACCTGCGGAAGCTGATGAAAAAGAGCGGGCTGTCACAGGAGGCGTATTTTCGGCAGTTGATCAACGGGCTTGTCCCCCGTGACTTACCCCCGCCCGATTATCTCTCCATGATGCAGTCGCTGTACGATGTAGGCGCTGCCCTGGGCCGGATTGAGCAGAAGGCCCGCGCAGTGGGCACGGTTGACGCGGCGCACTACGACGAGGCGGTGCAGCTGTTCCGGCAGACGGTGCGCGACATCACGGCGGCAGTCATTTTGCCGGAGAAGCGCTGATGGCTAGTACCTCCATTTGGGCCGTGAAGGGCTGGCTGGGCCGTGTGGTGATCTACGCCGAGAACCCCGATAAGACGGAGAACCCGGAATACTACGAGCAGCCCGGCGCGACAGACGACGACCTCCAGGGGCTTACGGACGTGCTCTCCTACGCGCAGCAGGATTCCAAAACGGAGCGGCGCTTCTTTGTTTCGGGTGTCAATTGCGTACCCGAAATGGCGCGTGAGCAGATGATAGCCACAAAGAAGGAGTTCGAGAAAGAGGGCGGTATTGTCGCTTTCCACGGCTACCAGAGCTTCGTGCCCGGCGAAGTCGCCCCGGAAACCGCCCACGAAATCGGGGTGGAGCTGGCCCGCCGTCTATGGGGCAAACGCTATCAGGTGCTTGTGGCGACTCACCTCGACAAGGGGCACGTGCACAACCACTTTGTGCTGAACACGGTATCATGCGCGGACGGGCGGCGCTACCACCGCACCAAGCGGGACTATTGCGGCCTGCGCCAGGCCAGCGACGACCTGTGCCGTGAGTACGGATTGTCGGTGATCGAATCCCCGGAGGCGGGCCAGTCGCGGCACTACGCCGAGTGGCAGGCGGCCCGGCATGGCAAGCCCACGTATCACGGTATGATGCAAACCGATCTCGACCGTGCCATTGCCGAGGCCATGACGGAGCGGCAGTTCTTCGACAACCTCCGCGCCATGGGCTACAGTGTCAAGCGGGGCGAGGATATTACCGTTCGCGCTGCCGGGCGGGATCGCGGCTTAAAGCTCCAACGCAACTTCGGCCCGGAGTATTCTATTGAGGGCATACGCCGTCGCATCCTGGAGCAGTCGCGGCCCCGCCGCCCCGAACCCGAACCCACGCGCCAGGTACGCGTTTTTATATTGCGCGGTACGTTCCGGCACACACGGCGGCTAAAGGGCTTCCGGGCGCTGTACTTCCAGTATTTATATCTTCTTGGCAAGCTGCCGAAGCACCGCCCGCGACCGCCTGAGAAAGTCGCCCCGGTGCATCGGGGCGAG